>NZ_JBIWNY010000020.1:0-161163 GCF_044767465.1 Streptomyces sp. NPDC101237
GGGCCGCCCCGCCGCGGTGTTCTTGAGCGGGGGTTCTAACACGCGCTACCCGTCGCTGGGGGTTAACGGCCGTTCCCGCGCAGGTAGACGGGGCCGCACGCGTGCGTGCGGCCCGTTCTCCGTGCGCGCTTCCCGCGCCGCCGGACGTCCGCCGACCGGCGGCGCGGGTTTTTGTGGCCGCTGAATGGTCATGCGCATACTGAGGCGTACGAGGCGTACGTGAGGTTGTCGTTCAGGGAGCGTTACGACGGTGACGGAGGAGGAGGACCGCAAGCCCCGGTCGGACGAGGCGCGGTACGACCCGGAGATCACGTCCGAGTTCGCCCTTCCGGCGGGCATCGCGGTCCCCGAGGCCGGCGTCGAGCCCGAGACCACGTCCGAGTTCGTGGTCCCGAAGGGGCTGGCTACACCGCAGCCGGCGGCCGGTGAGCCGGAGGGCTCGGCGTTCAGCGTGCCGCGCACCTTCAGCTCCCACGACACCGCGTTCACGCCCGCCTCCGGATTCCCCGCGGTCAGCCTCGTCAAGGACGCGCCCTGGCAGGACCGCATGCGCACGATGCTGCGCATGCCGGTGACCGAGCGCCCGGCTCCGGAAACGGTGCAGAAGACCGAGGACGACGGGCCCGCCGTCCCCCGCGTGCTCGACCTGACCCTGCGTATCGGTGAACTGCTGCTGGCCGGCGGCGAGGGCGCGGAGGACGTGGAGGCCGCGATGTTCGCGGTCTGCCGGTCCTACGGCCTGGACCGCTGCGAGCCCGGTGTCACCTTCACGCTGCTGGCGATCTCCTACCAGCCGTCCCTGGTCGACGACCCGGTGACGGCGTCCCGTACGGTGCGGCGGCGGGGGACCGACTACACGCGTCTGGCCGCCGTCTTCCGGCTCGTGGACGACCTCACCGACCCCGAGGCCCATGTCTCCCTCGAGGAGGCATACCGGCGGCTCGCGGAGATCCGGCGCAACCGGCACCCCTACCCCGGCTGGGCGCTGACCGGCGCGAGCGGGCTGCTCGCCGGAGCCGCCTCGGTGCTCGTCGGCGGTGACTTCCTGGTGTTCGTGGCGGCGGCGATCGGCGCGATGCTCGGCGACCGGCTGGCCTGGCTGTGCGCGGGGCGGGGGCTGCCGGAGTTCTACCAGTTCATGATCGCCGCGATGCCGCCGGCCGCGATCGGGGTCGCCTTCGCGCTCGCCCACGTCGACGTGAAGGCGTCCGCCGTCGTCACCGGAGGACTGTTCGCGCTGCTGCCCGGACGGGCCCTGGTCGCGGGCGTCCAGGACGGGCTCACCGGCTTCTACATCACCGCCGCCGCACGGCTGCTGGAGGTCATGTACTTCTTCGTCGGCATCGTCATCGGCGTGCTGACGGTCCTGTACTTCGGCGTGAAGCTGGGCGGCCGCCTCAACCCCGACGCGGCCCTGATCGGCTCCGCGCGACCGCTGCTGCAGATCGCCGCGTCCATGGTGCTGTCGCTGACCTTCGCCGTCCTGCTCCAACAGGAACGGTCCACCGTGCTGGCCGTGACCCTCAACGGCGGCGTGGCCTGGTGCGTGTACGGCGCGATGCACTACGCCGGGGAGATCTCGCCGGTCGCCTCGACGGCCGCGGCGGCCGGGCTGGTGGGGCTGTTCGGGCAGCTGCTGTCCCGGTACCGGTTCGCCTCCGCCCTGCCGTACACGACCGCGGCGATCGGGCCCCTGCTGCCGGGCTCGGCGACGTACTTCGGGCTGCTGTCGATGGCGCAGAACGACGTCGACAAGGGACTGGTGTCGCTGGCCAAGGCGGCCTCGCTCGCCATGGCCATCGCCATCGGGGTCAACCTGGGGTCGGAGATCTCACGGCTCGGGCTGCGCGTGGGCTCCGCCCGGAAGCGGCGCGCAGCGAAGCGGACGCGCGGGTTCTGAGCGGCTGCCGGGGCCCGCCGGGGCGAGGTTCCCCCGCAGCCCCGAAAGGCCCCCCGGACCCGCTCACGGAGTCCGGTACTGGTCCTCGTTGTACGGGTTGCGCGGCCGACCGTGACCGCCGCTCTGGTCGTAACCGTCCTGGCCGTAGCCGTCCTGGCCGTGCCCGTTCTGGCCGTAGCCGCTCTGCTCATGACCGCTCCGGCCGTAACCGTCCCGGCCATAGCCGTTCTGGTCGTAACCGCTCTGGTCGTAGCCGTTCTGGTCGTAGCCGTTCTGGTCGTAGTAGGGCTGCTGCCGGCCGTACTGCTGCTGCGGCTGCTGCTGCCCGTACTGCCGGGGCTGCTGGGGCTGCTGCTGGGGCTGCTGGGGCTGCTGGCCGTACTGCCGCTGGGGCTGCTGCGGGGTGTAGGCCGGCTCGACCCTGCGGAGCTGAGTCGTCGCGTCGTCCATCACCGGCGGGGCGGAGTGCTGCTGGAGCGGCTGCTGCTGCTCGGCCGGCGCTTCCTTCTTGCTCTTGGAGCGGGCCCGCAGGAACTCGATGGCGATCGGGACCACCGAGACGAGGACGATCAGGATCAGGATCGCCTCGATGTTGTTCTTGACGACGTCGATATTGCCGAGCCAGGAGCCGAGCAGGGTCACACCGGCACCCCACAGGACACCGCCGACGACGTTGAAGACCACGAACGAGCGGTAGGCCATGCCGCTGACGCCCGCGATGATCGGCGTGAACGTGCGGATCACGGGGACGAAGCGGGCCAGGATCAGGGACTTCGGGCCGTGCTTCTCGAAGAACTCGTGCGCCTTGGCGACGTTCTCCTGCTTGAAGAGGCGGGAGTTCGGCCGGTTGAAGAGCGAGGGACCGACCTTCTTGCCGAACATGTAGCCCGCCTGGTCGCCGAGGACCGCGGCGACGCAGATCAGCGCGATGGCGCCCCACAGCGGGAAGTCGAGCTGGCTGGAGGTGATCAGCAGGCCGCAGGTGAACAGGAGGGAGTCACCCGGCAGGAAGAAGCCGATCAGCAGGCCGGACTCGGCGAAGACCACCAGGAGCAGGCCCCAGATGCCGAACGAGTCGAGAAGGCTGTTCGGATCCAGCCAGCTCGGGCCGAGAGCGAGCGTCATCGCGGTTCCGGTCGTCACGGTTCCGGGCTCCTGTGGGGTGAGGGCACTACGAGTTCCTTGTGCGGCCGCACAAAGCTATCAACGCAAGGTGTCGGCTCCAGGTTCCACGGGGGGACCTGGATGCGCTGTGCCCACCCCAGGGAATGGCTGTGGACATGGGAATCGAAGAATACGGCGGCGGACAGGGACCCCGGCCCGATGTGCTGGTGGTCACGACGAACGATCTGCCCGGGTACCGGGTGCGGGAGGTCATGGGCGAGGTCTTCGGCCTGACCGTGCGCTCCCGGCACCTGGGCAGTCAGATCGGCGCGGGCCTGAAGTCGATGATCGGCGGCGAGCTGAAGGGGCTGACCAAGACGCTCGTCCAGACCCGCACCCAGGCCATGGAGCGGCTGGTGGAGCAGGCACGCGCGCGGGGCGCCAACGCCGTGCTGGCCTTCCGGTTCGACGTGACCGAGGCGGCGGACGTGGGCACCGAGGTGTGCGCGTACGGCACCGCGGTCGTCGTCGACCGGATCGACTAGCCCGGCCCACGGGCGCGGGTCACGGCGTGTGCCGTGCCGCGTTCGCGTCGATCGCCGACTTCAGGTGTGCGGCCGTCCCCGGGGCCAGCGCCTCGTAGAAGTCCGTGAAACGCTGGTCGGAGACGTACATCGCGGCGAGACCGCGGTGCATCTCGTACGGGCAGTCGTAGAACCAGTCCGAGAGGTGCCGCCGGTGCTCCTCGGCCAGGTCCATGGCACGGGCGCCGGTGGGCGGCTCGGCCTCGTTCACCAGGGCGGCGTAACGCACGCCCCAGTCGTCGGACTCGGCCTTCATGCGCTGCCAGTCGGCCTTGGTGTAGCGGGCGGCCCGGCGCTGCGACTCGGCGTAGGCCCCGGTACCGCCCCAGCGCTGTTCGGCCTCCTCGGCGTACTGCTCGGGGTCGTCGTCGCCGAAGACCTCGAAGCGCTCCTCGGGGGTGAGATCGATGCCCATCCTGCGTGCCTCCATGGCGTGTTCGACGGCCGCGGCCATCTTCTGCAGCTTCTCGATGCGGGCGGTCAGCAGTTCGTGCCGGCGGCGCAGGTGCGCGCGCGGGTCCGCGCCGGGATCGTCGAGCAGCGCCGCGACCTCCTCCAGCGGAAAGCCGAGTTCCCGGTAGAACAGGATCCGCTGCAGCCGGTCGAGGTCGGCGTCGCCGTAGCGCCGGTGCCCGGCCTGGCTGCGCTCGCCCGGGACCAGCAAGCCGATCTCGTCGTAGTGGTGCAGGGTGCGCACGGTGACGCCGGCGAATCGGGCGACCTGTCCGACGGAGTAGTCCACTTCCGCTCCTTTCCGTGCCCCACCTTGGGTCCTCACGTCGCGTGAGGTGCAAGTCCATGGCGTCCCACGGCTCCGGGTGGCGGCTCACGCCAGGATGTTGTGCCGGTTTTGCCCGCTTATGGTGGGCCCGTGGCCCAGGACACCGCGCGGCAGGCGCTCCCCACTCCGCCCTCGACCCCCGCGCGCGCCCTGCTGCCGCTGATCGTGCCGTCCCTCGTCGTCGGAGTCGGCAGCAGCCTGCTCTTCCTGATCGTCAGTTCGCTGGCGGAGCGGCTGCAGCACGTGCTCTGGAACAACCTGCCGGACGCGCTGGGCATCGGCCGGTACTCGGTGGTGTGGACGCTGGTGATGCTGACCGCCACCGGTGTCGCGGTCGGCCTGGTGGTCTGGAAGGTCCCCGGCCACGCGGGGCCCGATCCGGCGAGCCTGGGCCTGGAGGCGGTGGCGCTGCCGCCCGCCGCCCTGCCGGGACTGCTGCTGGCCACCGTGCTGATGCTGGCGGGCGGGCCGAGCCTCGGGCCGGAGAACCCGATCATCGCCGTCAACGTCGGCCTCGCGCTGTGGCTGGGGCGGCTGGCGATGCCCCGGCTGCCGGGCTCGCTGTGGCCCGCGCTGGCCGACGCGGCGACGCTCGGCGCCCTGTTCGGCACGCCGGTGGCGGCGGCCCTGGTGATCTCCGAGGCACTGGCCGGCAAGCCGCTCAAGGGCGCGCTGTGGGACAACCTCTTCGGGCCACTGACGGCCGCGGGCGCGGGCGCGATGACGACCGCCCTGGTGGCCCGTCCCACCCTGGACCTCGGGCTGCCCGCGATCGGCAGGCTGCGCTGGCCCGATCTGCTGTCGGCCCTCGTGCTGGCCCCGGCCGCCGCGCTGCTCGGCCTGCTGGCCGTGTGCGCCTTCCCGTACGTCCACGGGGTCTTCCGGCGCCTCGGGCACCCCATGCTGGCGCTGCCGGCCGGCGGCCTCGTCCTCGGCCTGCTGGGGGCGCTGGGCGGCCATCTGACGCTCTTCAAGGGACTGGACGAGGTCGCGGAACTGGCGAAGGACCCCGAGGGCTGGTCGGGGGGGCAGTACGCGGTGATGACGGTCGTCAAGCTGGCCGCGCTGGTGGTGGCCGCCGCCTGCGGTTTTCGCGGTGGCCGGATCTTCCCTTCGGTCTTCGTCGGCGCGGCCCTCGGGCTGTGCGCCCACGCCCTGGTCCCCGCGGTTCAGCCCTCGGTGGGCGTGGCGGCAGGTGTACTGGGCATGCTGTTGGCGATCACCAGGCAGGGCTGGGTGAGCCTGTTCACGGCAGCCGTCCTCGTGGCCTCGCCATCGATCATCACCCTGCTGTGCATCGCCTCGCTGCCCGCCTGGCTGCTGGTGACCGGCCGCCCGAAGATGCAGTTGCGGGCGGACGGCACGGCCCTGCGCTGAACCCTGTGAACTCGCTTTAGGAGGCACCTGACATGCCGCTCCACAAAGGATCCGGGAAGCACCACGAGCGCCCCATGTCCGTCAACCCGTTCTTCGGCGAGGCGAACCCGGTCGCCGGCATGGACGAGGCCCCGCCCACGCACCGGCTGCCGGCCGGTCCGCTGCCGCCCTCGACCGCGTACCAGTTGGTGCACGACGAGCTGATGCTGGACGGCAACGCCCGGCTGAATCTGGCCACGTTCGTCACCACCTGGATGGAGCCGCAGGCCGGCGTCCTGATGGCGGAGTGCGACGACAAGAACATGATCGACAAGGACGAGTACCCGCGCACCGCCGAGCTGGAGCGGCGCTGCGTGGCGATGCTCGCCGACCTGTGGAACGCGCCGGACCCGACCGGCACGATCGGGTGTTCGACGACCGGCTCCAGCGAGGCCTGCATGCTGGCCGGGCTGGCGATGAAGCGGCGCTGGGCGCAGCGCAACCCGGACCGCTATCCGGCCACCGCCCGGCCGAACCTGGTCATGGGCATCAACGTGCAGGTCTGCTGGGAGAAGTTCTGCAACTTCTGGGAGGTGGAGCCCCGGTTCGTGCCCATGGAGGGCGACCGCTACCACCTGGACCCGCAGGCCGCCGCCGACCTGTGCGACGAGAACACCATCGGGGTCGTCGGCATCCTCGGCTCCACCTTCGACGGTTCGTACGAGCCGATCGCCGATCTCTGCGCGGCCCTGGACGCCCTCCAGGAGCGCACCGGCCTCGACGTCCCGGTGCACGTCGACGGGGCCTCGGGCGCAATGATCGCGCCCTTCCTCGACCAGGACCTGGTGTGGGACTTCCGGCTGCCGCGCGTGGCGTCGATCAACACCTCCGGGCACAAGTACGGCCTGGTCTACCCGGGTGTCGGCTGGGCGCTGTGGCGCGACAGGGAGGCGCTGCCGGAGGAACTGGTCTTCCGGGTCAACTACCTGGGCGGCGACATGCCCACCTTCGCCCTGAACTTCTCCCGCCCCGGCGCCCAGGTGGTCGCGCAGTACTACACGTTCCTGCGGCTCGGCCGGGACGGCTACCGCGCGGTGCAGCAGGCCTCGCGGGACGTGGCCACCGGGCTCGCGCAGCGCATCGAGGATCTCGGCGACTTCCGGCTGCTCACCCGGGGCGACCAGCTGCCCGTGTTCGCCTTCACCACCGCCGACCACGTGACGTCGTACGACGTCTTCGACGTCTCCCGGCGTCTGCGCGAAGGCGGCTGGCTGGTGCCCGCGTACACCTTCCCGAAGAACCGGGAGGACCTGTCCGTGCTGCGCGTGGTGTGCCGCAACGGGTTCTCGAAGGACCTGGCGGACCTGTTCGTCGAGGACCTGTCCCGGCTGCTGCCCGAACTGCGCCGGCAGCCGCATCCGCTGACCCACGACAAGGGCGCGGCCACCGGTTTCCACCACTAGGAGCCCTGCTCCAGGGCGACGAGTTCGAAGGCCGTCTTCCCGTCCAGGGACTCCCGGATGATGTCGGCGTGACCCGCGTGCCGGGCGGTCTCGCGGATCAGGTGGAGGCAGACCCAGCGCATGGAGACCCGGCCCTCCGGCGGGAACCAGGGCTGGGACGGGAGCGGGAAGGTGTCGTCGAGGCTGGGGACGGAGCGGATGAACTTCTCCGTCTCGGCCGCGACCTGCTCCCAGTGGGCGAGCTGCGAGGCCAGCGTCTCGTCGCCGACCAGCTGGAAGGTCTCGTGCCAGTTGGACTGGTCGCGCTGGATCGCCGGCGGCTCCTGCCTGGCGCGGGCGATCCAGCTCTGCTCGACCTCCGCGCAGTGCTTGAGCAGGCCCGCCAGCGACAGCTCGCTCGCGCTCGGCCTGCTCGCCGCCTGCTCGTCGGTGAGGCCGAGCAGGGCCCGGCGGATGCCGCCCCGCTGCTCCTCGATGAAGGAGAGCAGTGCTCCGCGCTCGTCGCCCTGTGCTTCCGCGGGAACGTGAGTGACCATGACCGGCCGCCTTTCCTCGGGTCCTGTTGCCCTGACACCGACGAAGCTACGGGCCCTCTAGGACAGATCGCGTCCTAAAGGGCCCGTGGTGGCCGAACCGATCGGGACGCGGCTAGAAGGGGAAGCCGCTCCGGCCGTGCTGGACCGAGATCCACTTCTGGGTGGTGAAGGCGTCCACGGTGCTCTCGCCGTTCAGGCGGCCGAGGCCGGAGTGCTTCTCGCCGCCGAAGGGCACGACCGGCTCGTCGTGCACGGTGCCGTCGTTGACGTGGAACATGCCCGCGTCGATCTGCTGGGCGAAGGCCACGCCCCGCTCGACGTCCCCGGTGTGCACGGCGCCGCTGAGGCCGTACGGGGTGTCGTTGACGATGCGTACGGCCTCCTCCTCGCCGTCGAACGGGATGAGGAAGGCGACCGGGCCGAACACCTCCTGCCGCAGCAGCTCGGAGCCGGCCGGGACGTCGGTGAGAACGGAGGGCTCCACCAGGTTGCCGGTGGTCCTCCCGTGCACCAGGGCCGTCGCGCCCTCGGTGACGGCCTGCTCGACCGTGGCCGAAACCGACTCCGCCTGCTGGGAGTTGATCAGCGGGCCGATGACGGTCCGCGGGTCCTGCGGGTCGCCGGCCCTGAGGGTCCTGACCTTGGCGACGAACTTCTCCGTGAACTCGTCGGCGATCGAGCGGTCGACGAGCACGCGGTTGGCGGCCATGCAGACCTGGCCCTGGTGGACGTACCGGCTGAAGACGGCCGCGTCGACCGCGTAGTCGACGTCCGCGTCGTCGAGGACCACGATGGCGCTGTTGCCGCCCAGTTCGAGCACCGAGCGCTTGAAGAGCGAGGCGCAGACGGTGGCCACGTGCCGGCCGACCTTGTCGGAGCCGGTGAAGGAGATGACCTTCGGGACCGGGTGCTCGATGAAGGCGTCGCCGATCTCGGCGATGTCGGTGACGACGACGTTGAGCAGGCCGCCCGGCAGGCCCGCGTCCTCGAAGAGCTTCGCCACCAGGGTGCCGCCGACGATCGGGGTGTTCTGGTGCGGCTTGAGGACCACGGCGTTGCCGAGGGCGAGGGCCGGCGCGACCGACTTGATCGACAGCAGGAAGGGGAAGTTGAAGGGGCTGATCACGCCGACGACGCCGACCGGCACGCGGTAGACGCGGTTCTCCTTGCCGTCCACCGGGGAGGGCAGGATCCGGCCCTCGGGACGCAGCGACCACTGGATCGACTCGCGCAGGAACTCCTTGGCCAGGTGCAGTTCGAAGCCGGCCTTCAGATGCGTGCCGCCCAGCTCGGCGATGATCGCCTCGGTGATCTCGGCCTCGCGCTCCTCGACCAGGCGCAGGGCCTTCTCGAACACGGCGCGGCGGGCGTAGGGATTGGTGGCGGCCCACTGCTTCTGGGCGCGCTCGGCGGCCCGGTAGGCCTCGTCCACCTCGTCGACCGCGGCTATGGTGATCGACGCCAGCTTCTCGCCGTCGTACGGGTTGAAGTCGATGATGTCCCAGGACCCGGTCCCCGGACGCCACTCACCGTCGATGTACTGCTGGGCCAGGTCGGTGAAGTAGGACGACATGTGATCCCTCGATCCCCTGCTGCGTCGGCAGTCGATGCGGCCACCCGACCCGCATCCACATCACGGTCTGATCACACGTCATCGTACTTGCGTGACAGGGCAGTTGGGACACCAGTTCGGTGATCTCCCGACCGTGTCGAGGGTAATCCCCACGTGCGGAGACGCATCCAGGACGGCCGGTACGGCCCCGCCCCTAGGACAGCTGGAGCAGTCCGCGCAGCAGGTCCCGGCTCTCGTCCGGTCCGGGGCTGTCCTGCTGGAGCTCCTTGAGTGCCAGCTCGTACTGGGCGACGTCCTCGCGCTTGTCGAGATAGAGGGCGCTGGTGAGCTGCTCCAGGTAGACCACGTCGGACAGGTCGGACTCCGGGAAGCTCAGGATCGTGAAGGAGCCGCCCTCGCCGGAGTGGCCGCCGAAGCTGAACGGCATGATCTGCAGCCGTACGTTGGACCGCTCGGAGATCTCGACGAGGTGCTGGAGCTGACCGCGCATCACCTCGCGGCCGCCGTAGGGCCGACGCAGGGCCGCCTCGTCGAGGACGATGTGGAAGTCGGGAGCGTTTTCGGCCACCAGGTACTTCTGCCGCTCCATGCGCAGGGTGACCCGGCGTTCGACGTCGGCCTCGCCTGCACCTTTCATGCCGCGGCGCACCACCGCGCGCGCGTACTCCTCGGTCTGCAGCAGGCCGTGCACGAACTGGACCTCGTACGCGCGGATCAGATGCGCCGCGCCCTCCAGCCCGACGTAGGTGGGGAACCAGCTCGGCAGGACGTCCGAGTAGCTGTGCCACCAGCCCGCCACGTTGGCCTCCCTGGCGAGGGAGACGAGCTGCTCGCGCTCGACCTCGTCGGTGATGCCGTACAGCGTCAACAGGTCTTCCACGTCCCTGGTCTTGAAGCTCACCCGACCGAGTTCCATGCGGCTGATCTTGGATTCGGAGGCACGGATCGAGTACCCCGCGGCCTCGCGGGTGATGCCGCGGGCCTCGCGCAGCCGCCTGAGTTGCGAGCCGAGCAGCATTCGCCGCACCACCGATCCGGGCTCTCCCGCGCTCACGTTCGCCAGCCTCCCCAACCGTCTTCTGGGCCCGCAGTCTGCCACTAAAACACTCCGAGCAGTACTCGCCCGGTTACGGAAACGGAAAGCGGCCAAAGTTTAAGCGCAGGAAGTTGCAAGCAGGTAGTGAGCCAACAGCTGCAAGTTGGCGGAAAAAATGGCCAACAAGCGGTACGGGAGGGTCCAATTCGGTCTCGTGCACGTGCATCTGCCCTTGCATCTGCTGTGCGCATCCGAAACCATGGTCCCGCGCCACCGCTGCATCGCAACGACCGCGAATTCCCGGGAGTGCCTCGCATGGGGACGAATGGATCGACCATGCTCAAGCCATTACGGCAGGGCCTTCCGCCGCTTGATCCCGCGGCCGTGTCCGACGCCGCCTCCTGTGCCCTCCCGGCCCGCTACGAAGCGGTGCGCGAGGCCAGGTCGTTCACCCGGAAGACCCTCGACCAGTGGGACGTCGGCGAGCGCTTCGACGACATCTGCCTGGTCGTCTCGGAACTCGTCACCAACGCCCTGCGGCACGCGGTGCCCGGTGAGCCCGACCGCCCCACCGCGTCGCGGGCCCCCGCCGTACGGCTGCACCTGATGCGGTGGACCGAGCGCCTGGTGTGCGCGGTGCGCGACCCGAGCCACGACACCCCGGCGCCCGGGGACTCCGGCGACTTCTCCGCGGAGTCGGGACGCGGACTGTTCCTGGTCGACTCCTTCAGCGACAGCTGGGGCTGGCACCCGCTCGCCGGCACCCTCAGTGGCAAGGTGGTCTGGGCGCTGTTCCGGCTCCGGTCCGCCGAATAGGGAACCCGGCGTCGGACGACGCCGGGTTTCTACGCGCGTCCGCGCGATATCGTCCCGCACCTCGTGGCCGGCGTGCGGGTTTCCTCACGGTGCGTCCGGCCTCAGCCCGCGATCAGGTGGTCGAACTCGCCGTCCTTCACGCCGAGGAGCATCGCCTCGATCTCCGCGCGCGTGTAGACGAGCGCCGGCCCGTCCGGGAAGCGCGAGTTGCGGACCGCCACGTCGCCGCCCGGCAGCCGCGCGAACTCGACGCAGGAACCCTGCGAGTTGCTGTGCCTGCTCTTCTGCCAGGCCACTCCGTCCAGCTGCGTCGCAGCCATGCCGTTGTACACGTCAAACCCCTCGTACACGCCGTCAACGTCGAGGTCCACAGGTCGCTCCCCGGTGGTGCACTAACTGGCTGATGTGGCCATTGATGCAGTGGTCAACAGACCCGGATCATAACCCTGTTCACGTGCAAATGCATGAGCAGATGCACGTGCACGGGGGGTGTTCCCGTGGTTACAGCTTTGACGACCGCTTTACCCCAGCTGTCCCGGCGCCTGCCCCGGACCTGCCCGGACATGCGGTCCCCGGCCCCGTCCATGATCGTGCGCGTGCTCGTCGGTGCCGGGCCGACCGGATCGGACCCCGCGTGTACTAGGAAGAGACGCGCACGAAGGCTCTCCTGTTCCACGGTCCGTGTGATGGTCCGGTGAGCGTCGCGCCCGTGAAACGCCGGAGGGCGGCCTCACAGGAGACGCCCACCCGGCGTCCGCGAGTCCTCCGGGCCGGTCCTGGTAGCTTGCGGCTGTCGTCCGGGCGTCCGGGCGGCCGACCCCTAGAGCTCGGGAGCGCTGCGGTGACCACGACTACGGCGAGTACGGCTACGACGGCGAGTACGGCTACGACGCACGCCGGGACGACACGCGCGGACGCACGGCCTGCCGTGCGTCCGGCCGCGCGGATCGTGGCCGCCGCCGCGACGGTGCTGGCCGGTGCGCTCACGCTGGCCGCGTGCGGCGGCGGCGGTGACTCCGGCGGCGGCTCCTCCGCCACCTCTTCGGGCACGTCGTCCGCGGCCGCGACCGCCTCCTCCGGCACGGACGGGACCGGGGCGCGGTCCGACGCCCTGCAGGGCAGTTGGATCACCACCAGCAGCGGCAAGATCGTCGCCCTCGTGGTCACCGGCAAGCAGGCCGGGCTCTTCGAGACCGGCGGATCCGTGTGCAGCGGATCCGCGGGCGAGGAGTCCGGGATGCGGATGATCCGGCTCACCTGTACCGGCGGCGGCAAGGACCGGGTCACCGGAATGGTCGACTCGGTCAGCAAGAGCAGCATGAAGGTCACCTGGTCCGGAAAAGCCGGCGAGGAGACCTACACCCGGGCCGAAGGCGGCAAGTTGCCGTCCGGACTGCCGACGGCGAGCCTCAGCCAGTAGGAGATACCGGGGCAAGAAAGGGCACTCCCGGCGGCTGAGTCGTATTTTCACCGGCGTGCGACGGCCGATGCGCGCATGCCGCCGTCCGGGCGGGGACGGGGGCGGGCGCGCGGCACCCCGGCCGGGGCGTGATGATGCAGGGACACCGCCACCACCTCGATGGGGATCTGCTCATGCGCGCCATTCCGCTCACCGTCACGGCCCTCGCCGCCGCCCTCGCCCTGACCGCCTGCGGCGACGGCAACGGCGGCACCAGCGGCAAGAACAGCTCGGCCTGCCGGATCGACAACGTCTCCGTGGAGATCGGCTCCGCGAGCGTCGCGCCGGCCGCGGGCGACACCGGCGAGGTGCCGGTCAGCCTCACGAACCAGAGCGCGCCCTGCACGCTGGACGGCTTCCCCGGCGTCACGCTGAAGGCGGGCGGCACGTCGGCGGCGGTCTCCGCCCTGCCGGGCGCGAAGCCCGAGAAGCTGAAGCTCGCCAAGGGCGACTCCGCGACCTTCTCGGTGACCTACGTGCGGGGCAAGGACGGCGACACGACGGGCGTCGCGGCGACCTCGATGACGGTGTCCCTGCCGGGCGACGACGCGACGAAGGACTTCCCGTGGAAGTACGGCACGGTCGCGGGCAAGGGTTCCGCGGACAAGCCGGACGCGACGGTCGGGGCGTTCCAGCAGGCGGGCGACTGAGTCCGGGCGGAAGGGCCAGGGCAATACACCTAGGGCAGGGGCGAGCGGGAGTGGACCTGGGCCCGGTCCGCCGCTCTGGTGCCCTCCGTCCAGCCCGCCTCGTCGGTCACCCCGCGCAGCCGGGTCGTGGTCGTCTCCGGGAACATCCGCTCCATGCGGTCGGTCACGGCCAGTTCCCTGGTGGCCAGGACCGGAAGCAGGTCCTCGGACTCCCGCGTCCCGGTGACGGCCGTCCGCGCGGCGGCCGCCAGCCGGTCGCCGACCCGGTGCGCGTAGGCCGCCAGGAACGACTGACGGAAGGTCTTGGTGCGCTTTCGTCCGCCCGCCCGCTGCGCCGCCTCCGCCTTCGTCATGGCGTGCGTGGCCTGGACCAGCAGCGAGGTGTAGAGCAGTTCGACCGCCTCCAGATCGGCCTCGAAACCGACGACCGTGGAGAAGGCCAGCGGCTCGTTCCACACCGCGCGGCAGTGGTTGGCGGTGGCGACCGCGTCCAGGAGCACCGCCTTGGCCTGCTCGTAGGGCGGCTCGACGCCGATCCGGCAGGCGCCGGGCGCGTCCGGGGCGGGCGCCGCCGCGGCGAGCAGGGCCTCGTCGACGCTGTGCCGGGCCATCAGCTCCTGCGCCTTGGCGCTGAGCGCCTCCGCCTCCTCGGGATAGCCGGTCGCCTCGGCCTTGGCGAGCAGCGCGCGGATGCGGGTGAGCATGCGGGACTCCGGCCGCGCGCCCGCGCGGGGTCCCCGCTCGTCCAGCGGCTCCAGGGAGGGCAGCCGCAGCAGCAGCCGGTACAGCTCCAGGACGGCGGTCGCGTGCGAGAACCGGTCGCCCGCGCGCGCCCGGCCGTCCGGCAGCGCCTCCAGCTGCGATCGCCAGCGGGGCCCGCGCGGCCCGTCGTCCGCCCGCTGCGCCCGGATCAGCCCGGCGACGAGGAGAACGTGCGGGTCCTCCAGCTCGCGCCGCACCAGCCGTACGACGTCGGCGGGCTGCCAGCCGCGCCGCCAGGCCGCCGCGACGAACTCCCGGCCCCGGCCCGCCAGTTCCGCGTCCGCGCCGGAATCGGCCGCGAGGAGGGACGCTCCCGTGTCGAGGCCTGAGTCGGTGCCGTCGTACAGGGCGGCCTGGAAGGCTCGGTCGACGGTGCTGGGTCCACTGCTGCTCACACCCCGATCGTGCCATGCGCCGCGGACGGCGGGCGATGGCCGTCCACACCCTGTGGACAACTGTCCGGGGCATCGCCTTCCGGGCGGGTCGAGGAGCCTTCCTCCGCGGACCGGACAGCTGTCAACCGAAGGTTGACACCCTTCGCCTGTCAACTTACGGTTGACACATGGCGACCAACCCGAACATCACGGCATCCGTACGCCTCGACGACCTCATCGCGGCGATCAAGACGGTGCACCCCGAACCCCTCGACCAGCTCCAGGACGCGGTGATCGCCGCCGATCACCTGGGCGACGTGGCCGACCACCTGATCGGCCACTTCGTCGACCAGGCCCGGCGCTCGGGCGCGTCCTGGACCGAGATCGGCAAGAGCATGGGCGTGACCCGGCAGGCGGCCCAGAAGCGCTTCGTGCCCAAGGAGTCGGCCGACCTCGACCCGAACCAGGGCTTCAGCCGCTACACCCAGCGGGCGAAGAACGTGGTCATGGCGGCCCACAACGAAGCCCTCGCGGCACGCAACGCCGAGGGCCGCCCCGAGCACCTGGTCCTCGGCCTGCTGGCCGAGCCGGACGGCATCGCGGCCAAGGCGATCGTCGCGCAGGGCGTCCCGCTCGACACCGTGCGCCAGGCGGCGACGGCCGCCCTCCCGCCGGCCGCCGACGACGTCCCGGACCTCGTCCCCTACGGCCCGGAGGCCAAGAAGGCCCTCGAACTCACCTTCCGCGAGGCCCTGCGCCTCGGCCACAACTACATCGGCACCGAACACCTGCTGCTGGCCCTCCTGGAGCACGAGAACGGCGCGGGCGTCCTCAGCGGCCTCGGCGTCACCAAGCCCGCGACCGAGGAGTACGTCGCCAAGGTCCTGAGCCTGTGGACCGGCCAGCGCGAAGCGGTCGCGGAGGCGGCCAACGCGGCGAAGGCGGACGAGGACGCGGCCGGCAACGCCGGCTGAGAGACTCACACCGGCATCGAAGACGCAGGTCACAGGCGTTGTCAGTGCCGGGTGACAGACTCGCCGCATGACCGACCGGTGGGCTCTCGCACCGGCCGAGGACGGTGGCGTCGACCTCGCCCCCCTCGGCCCGGACGGGCTGCCCGCCGGGCCGGTGCGGCGGGAGCCCGATCTCGCCGGGGCGGTCAGGGGGCGCCCGGAGGTCACGCGCTGGGTGTGGCGGTCCACCGCCGAGGTCTACCCGCGTCTGCTCGCCACGGGGGTGCGAGTGGAACGGTGCTACGACATCGAGGACGCCGAGACCCTGCTGCTGGGCCACGAGGGACGGTCCGGTGAGCCGCACTCGGCCGCTGCCGCCCTGGCCCGCCTCCGCGGCGGCCCCGTGCCGCCCGATCCGCCGAACCGCTCCGCGGAACCGGGCGCGCAGTCCCCGCTGTTCGAGCCGCAGGGCAGCGCCCGCCTGACGCTCGACGAACTCCTCGCCGTCTACGCCGAGCAGCAGCGCCGGCACGACCGCACCGAGCGCCCGGACCGGATGCGCCTGCTGACGGCCGCGGAGTCGGCGGGCATGCTGATCGCCGCCGAGATGAACCGGGCCGGCCTGCCCTGGAGCGCCGAGGTCCACCGCGAGGTGCTCCGCGAACTGCTCGGCGAGCGGTACGCGGGCGGCGGCGAACCCCGCCGGCTGGCCGAGCTGGCGGACGAGGTGTCGGCCGCGTTCGGCCGACGGGTCCGCCCGGACCTGCCCGCCGACGTCGTCAAGGCCTTCGCCCAGGCCGGGATCAAGGTGAAGTCCACCCGCCGCTGGGAGCTCTCCGGCATCGACCACCCGGCGGTGCAGCCGCTCCTCGCGTACAAGAAGCTGTACCGGATCTGGGTGGCGCACGGCTGGACCTGGCTCCAGGACTGGGTGCGCGAGGGCCGGTTCCGTCCCGAGTTCCAGGCGGGCGGCACGGTCACCGGGCGCTGGGTGACCAACGGCGGGGGCGCGCTGCAGATCCCCAAGGTGATCCGGCGGGCCGCGGTCGCCGACCCGGGCTGGCGGCTGGTCGTCGCCGACGCCGACCAGATGGAGCCGCGGGTGCTCGCGGCGATCTCCCGCGACCCCGGGCTGATGGAGGTCGCGGGCCGCGAGACCGACCTCTACCAGGCCGTCTCCGACCGCGCCTTCGCCGGCGACCGCGGACAGGCCAAGATCGCGGTCCTCGGCGCGGTCTACGGCCAGACCTCCGGCGACGGCCTGAAGAACCTGGCCGCGCTCAGACGCCGGTTCCCCAAGGCGGTGGCCTTCGTCGACGACGCGGCGCGGGCCGGTGAGGAGGGCCGGCTGGTGCGGACCTGGCTCGGCCGGACCTGTCCGCCGGCGGCCGGTGCGGGCGACGGCGCGGAGGAGGCGGGCATGCCCCAGCAGGACGCGGAGGAGCAGACGGCCGACGGCTGGGTGCCGGGCTACGCGTCCACCAACTCCCGTGCCAGGGGCCGCTTCGCACGGAACTTCGTCGTCCAGGGCAGCGCCGCCGACTGGGCTCTGCTGATGCTCGCGGCGCTGCGCCGCAGCTGCGCGGGCCTCGCCGCCGAGCTGGTCTTCTTCCAGCACGACGAGGTGATCGTGCACTGCCCCGAGGAGGAGACCGACGTGGTCGTGGCGGCGATCCGGGAGGCCGCCGACCTGGCGGGACGGCTGACGTTCGGCGACACACCGGTCCGTTTCCCGTTCACGACGGCGGTGGTGGAGTGCTATGCCGACGCGAAGTGATCAGTCGTCGGCCGCGAGCAGCCGGCGCAGCTCCTGGAGGACGCCGGGCTCGTCGGTGCCGTCCAGGGCGGTGAGGGCGGCGCGCCAGACGTCGTGCGCCTCGCCGGTGCGGTCCTGCTCGCTCAGGATCAGACCGAGCTGGTGGCGGGCGAGACCGCCGCTGTAGCGGTCGGCACGGGCGTCGGCGCGCTCCAGGAGTTCGGTGCATTCGCGGTGCGCGCGATCGGTGTGACCGATGCCGCGCAGGGCACGGACCAGCCCGAGCCGGGTCTGGGACTCGCCGTGCCAGTCGCCGTGGTGGCCGAGGATGCGCAGGCTGTCCTCGAAGTGCACGGCGGCGGCGGCCGGTTCACCGAGCGTGAGGTGGGCGTAGCCGATGTTGCAGCGCGCCGAGTGCTGCACGATGACGGCGCCGATGGCGTCGCCGATCGCCAGCGACCGACGGTGCTGCTCGATGGCGCCCCGGGGATCGGTGTGCTCGTAGAGGTTGCCGAGGTGGCTGTGGGTGACGGCCTCGCCGTAGGGGTCGTCGAGCTGCCGGGAGTAGGCCAGGCTCTGCAGCAGCGCCTCGCCCGACTCGTCGTACCGTCCGAGCCCTTCCAGCAGCAGCCCCCGGTTGTTCAGGCAGCGCCGGATCCAGGAGGCCACGTCCAGCCGCCGCCAGATGGCGAGGGCCTGGTCGGTCAGGGCCAGGGCCTCCCGCTGGCGGCCGGCCAGGAAGTGCAGCCCGGCGAGGTCGCCCAGGGCGTAGGCCTCGGCGGGTTCGTCACCCAGGCGCCGGGCGGCCGCCAGCGCGGCCGTGCCGAGCACCTCCGTCTCGGCGACCCGGCCGCCGCGCAGGACGTACGGGAAGAGCAGCCGGACCAGCGTGGAGAGGTAGGCGCTGATCCGTGGATCGGCGGTACCGGCGTGCCGCTCCACCAGGGCGACGATGTTCTCCAGCTCCAGATCGCCCCAGGCGAAGGCGTGCTCGGCGCAGGTGAAGGGCTCCAGGGCGGCCGCGTACGGCTGGTGCTCGGCGGGCTGGGCGTCGGTGGGCCGGCGGCGGTCGTCCTGGTCCAGGCCGGGTTCGACGATGGCGACGAGGGCCAGTTCGGCGACGGCGGCGTACCAGCGCAGCGCGGTGAGTGCGGCCTCGGTGCCGTCACTCCCCTCGGCCAGCTCCCGGGCGAAGTCCCGTACCAGGTCGTGCGGGGTGTAGCGGCCGTAGGCGGTCTCCTCCAGGAGGGCCACCTCGACCAGCCGGTCCAGGGCGGCCTCGGCCCGGCGGTCGTCGAGACCGGTGAGGCGGGCGACCAACGGGGCACCGTAGGCGGGCAGGTCGAGGGCCCCGACATGGCGCAGGGCGAGGGCGGCGTCGCGGTCGGAGACCCGGGCGGAGGCGGCGAGCGCGTCGTGGGCGACGGCGAGGGACCGCCGGACGCTCAGGTCGTCGTACTCGAGATGCCGCAGCCTGCCCTCGGTGGCGGTGAGCTGACCGGCGAGCGCGTCGGGGGTGAGGGCGCGGCGCGCGGCCAGCCGGGCGGCGACCACCCGCAGGGCCAGCGGCAGCCGGCCGGTCAGGCCGACGAGCGGGTGACCGGCGTCGATCTCCGCCCGCCCGCTGACCGAGCGGAGCAGGGCCGCGCTGTCCTCGACGGTCAGCGGCGCGAGCGGGAACCGGTGGGCACCGTCCAGGGCGGTGAGCGGCGAACGGCTGGTGACGATCACCGCGCAGCCGGGGCCTGCGGGGAGCAGCGGCCGCACCTGGGCGGCGTGCGCGGCGTCGTCGAACAGCAACAGCGTGCGGGTCGGCGCCAGCAGGGAGCGCAGCAACGCGGCGGCCGCGTCCGGGTGGTCGGGGATGTGCCGGGGGTCGGCGCCGAGGTCGCGCAGCAGCGCGGCGAGAGCCTGGGCGGGGGTGAGCGGGGGGACGCCCGGGGTGGCGCCGTGCAGGCTGACGTAGAGCTGACCGTCGGGGAAACGTTCCCTCAGGCGATGGGCCACATGCAGCGCGAGCGCGCTCTTGCCGACCCCGGCCATACCGCTGACGACGGCGACGGCCGGGGCGCCCACGGTGAGGAGGGCGTCTCCCAGCGCTTCGCCGACGGCGGCGCGCCCGATGAAGTGGACCGGGGGCGGCGGGAGTTGGGCGGGCCGGGGGGACCCGGAGGCGGCGGCCGACGAACCCGGCCCGGCGGACGATTCCTCTTCGCCGTCCGGGTCCGGCCCTGCCACGCCACCCACGTCCTTCTCCTTGCCGGCGCCCCCACCCTCGCTCCCGCTCCTCGGCCGGGGCTGACCGGACGGACCGACGGCGGGCTCGGAGAGCCGCGTGCCCGGCCCCGGCCACGACCCGCTCGCGACCACGTCCTCGCCGGTCACCGCCGCGTCCCGCGCCCGTACGCCCGGCGCGCCCTCGCCGGTCGCGCCCTGCTCCGCCCCGCTCTGCGCCGTCCCGGCGCTCTCCCGCAGCACCTGCACATGGGCCTCGCGCACCGCGGCCCCGGGCTCGACGCCGAGTTCCTCGATCAGGCGGTGGCGCAGGTCGCGGTGGACCGCGAGGGCCTCGGCCTGGCGGCCGGTGCGGTGCAGGGCGAGCATCAGCTGACGGTGGTAGGTCTCGCGCAGCGGGTGCTCCGCGACCAGCGCCGACAGTTCCGGCACGACGCCGCCCAGCCGCGGCCCGCCGAGGGCGAGTTCGGCGTCGTAGCGCCACTCGAGGAGGAGGAGTCTGGCCTCCTCCAGGCGCTGCACGAAGGCGTGCCCGCCGAAGCCGGCGGGGAGGCCGCAGAGCGGGCTGCCGCGCCACAGGGCGAGCGCGTCGGCGCAGGCGCTCAGCACCGGCACCCATTCACGGCGCCCATGGGCCGCGCGCGCCTGCGCCACCCGCCGGTCGAACACCTCGACGTCCAGCTCACCGCCGTCGACCCGCAGCAGGTACCCGGGCGGCACCGCGCGCAGCCGCTCCGGATCGTCGAGCAGGCGGCGCAGCCGGGTGACGTGGTTGTGCAGCGAGGCCTGGGCGGACACCGGAGGCGCCCCGGCCCACAGCGCGTCCTTGAGCGAGTCGACGGAGACGATCCGTCCCGCCTCCAGGAGCAGTGCGGCGAGCAGCGCGCGCACCTTGGGGCTGCCGATGGGCCGGACGTCGCCGCCCGGGACGTACAGCACCGGAGCGCCCAGCAGTCCGAACCGCAGCTCGTACCGCCGCATCACTCCGCCATCCCCTTCCCGTACGGTCGTGCCGACCGCGCCGCACGGCGGGGATGCCCGCCGCTATCTGGCGCCTGACCTGGCTCCTGGCGGAATTCACCCCCGTCGAGGGCGAGTTCCCGCCACCTTCTCCGTGCCGCCGGGACCGGAATCCGCAGGATGTCCGGCCTGTTCGCGGAGTCGTACGAAGGCTTCACGCCAACCGGTCGGCGACCTCCGGGCGAACCGCTGGCCATATGTTAGCGATTCGTTGGTGAGCCCTGATGTGATCTTCGTATCGGATCGGGCCCGACGGCGCGCGTGTACCACGCGCAACTCGGGGGAGTGTCGCCGCAGGCCTGGATCCGGGGACGCGAGAGGGTCCCGGTCGGCGGAGGTGAACGACCGGGACCCTCGTCCCGTTTCGACCGGGGCCGCCGACGTCAGATGACGGGTGGGCGGCCCAGCCGGGTGAGCCGCCATACCGTGCGCCAGCGCATCGGTCTGCGTTCACCGGCAGGCTCGCGCAGCCCCTCGACGAAACCTCCGAACCAGGCCCGCAGCCCGCGCGTCGAGCGGGTCCGCAGGACGGTGATCAGCGTCCACACGGCCAGGTGCACCGGGATGAGCGGCAGCGGCAGACGGCGGCGGGTCAGCCAGACCCGGTTGCGGGCGGTCACCCGGAAGTAGACGGCGTGCCGGGCCGGCGACGTCCGCGGATGCTGGAGCAGCAGCTCGGGCGCGTAGAGGATCCTCCAGCCCGCGTCGGCGGCCCGCCACGCCAGGTCGGTCTCCTCGTGCGCGAAGAAGAACTCGGCGGGCCAGTCGCCGGTCTCCGCGAGCATGGCCATGCGCAGGGCGTGCCCGCCGCCGAGGAACCCGGTGACGTAGCCCCCGCGCATCGGGTCGGCGTTGCCGACGCGCGGCACGTGCCGCTGCTGGGTCTCGCCCCGTTCGTCCGCGATCCGGAAGCCGACGATGCCGAGGCGGGGATCGGCCGCGAACAGATCCCTGACCTGCCGGAACACCTCGACGTCGACGAGCACCCCGTCGTCGTCCAGTTCCACCACGACGTCCACGTCGCCGAAGGCGCGCAGCCGCGCGAGGGCGACGTTGCGGCCGCCCGGGCAGCCGAGGTTGTCGTCGAGGTCGACGGTCGTCACCTCGCCGGGCAGGTCAAGGCGGCGGGCGAACTCGGGGAGCCGGCAACCGTTGCCGACGATCACGATGCGGTCCGGGACGAGGTCCTGCTTGGCGACGGACCTGAGCAGGGCGTCGACCTCGTCGGGCCGGTTCCCCATGGTCACCACGGCCACCGCGAGCCTCGGCTGCGCCATGCCCTCACCTCATCCGGCCGGCGGCGGTGCCCACGTCGGGCCGCGGGTCACTCACCGTTCACCAGGATGTTGCCCCAGATACGACGGAGCTCCGGGCATGAGCCCCCTTTGTGTCGGCTTTGACGATGATTTGATCGGCCATTTTCGCCGGCCATAAGGTCACCCGCCCGACGCCCCGCCGCGCCGCCCGATTCGCCCACCGGAACCAGGGATTCGCGCTCCCCCGCCGGGAAGGGGACAGGGCGACGGAACGCGACGCCGCCGCACGACCCACCCCGGTACCGGACATGACCACCTGTCAGCACGGGTACCGCGAACGGGGGCACGGAGCATCCGAAGACCTCTGCGCCGGTCACGCGGACGGTGGTCCACAGCGCCGAAACCGGCTCGGTCGTCGCTGATGCCGATCCCCCGCGCGGCCCTCCTCGCCACCGAACCGGAACGCCGGCCGGCCACCGCGGTCGCGCCGCTCAGCCTGGCCTGCGCGGCGGCCTACGCGGTCCTGGCACCGCAGGGCGTCCCGCAGCCCGGCGCCGCCGCGCTGGACGAGATCCTCGCCCACGAACGCAGGGACACCCTGAACCTGATCATCCAGTTCGGCAGCACCCACCAGTTCCGCCACGCGAACCTCGGCCTCCGCTTCGCCGAACGCCTCCCGGAACCGGGCGACTCCACCCGGGCCCGCCACGGACACACCCCACCACGACAAAAACCCCAGGCCGGAGAAGGTCCGGACTGGGGTTTCGGTGGAGCCGCCTTCGGGATTCGAACCCGAGACCTACGCATTACGAGTGCGTTGCTCTGGCCATCTGAGCTAAGGCGGCGCGTCGCCCGCACTATGGTGCGATCAGCGACGTCGGTAAGTCTACACAGTTTCCGAGGGTGCTCGGGACACGCCCCGGCAGCCGGCTTCCCGGGGTGTGCGCAGGGCCTATGAGCAGCGCTTTCCGTTCGCCGGCGGGGTGCCCTTGAGGAGGTAGGTGTTGATCGCCGAGTCGATGCAGGCACTGCCCCGGCCGTACGCGGTGTGGCCGTCGCCGACGTAGGTGAGGAGCCGGGCCGAGCTGAGCTGGCGGGCCAGGGACTGGGCCCACGGGTACGGCGTCGCCGGGTCACGGGTGGTGCCGACCACGACGATCGGGGCGGCGCCCTTCGCCTCGATGCGGTGCGGCTGCCCCGTGGCCCGCACCGGCCAGTACGCGCAGTTCAGCGAGGCCCACGCCAGGTTGGCCCCGAACACCGGCGAGGCCTTCTCGAACTCGGGGAGCGCCTTCTCCACCTGCTCGGGACCGGTGAAGGCGGGGGACAGGTCCAGGCAGTTCACCGCCGCGTTGGCGAACATGAGGTTCGAGTACCGGCCGTCCGCGTCCCGCTCGTAGTAGCTGTCGGAGAGGGCGAGCAGGCCGGCGCCGTCGTTCTCCTTCGTGGCACTGTGCAGCGCGTCACGCAGCCGCTCCCACTCCGCCTGGTCGTACATCGCCGCGATGACCCCGGTCGTGCCGAGGGACTCGGTGAGCTTGCGGCCGTCCGGGTCGCCGGTCGGGAGCGGGTGTGCGTCGAGCTTGCGGAAGAACGTGCCGAGGTTGTCCGCGATCTGCGTCGGGGTGCTGCCCTTCGCGCCGAGCGGGCAGTCCGTGCGCTTCGCGCAGTCCTTCGCGAACGACTGGAAGGCCGTCTCGAACCCGGCGGTCTGTTCCAGGTTCAGCTGGCGCGCGGACAGGGACGGGTCCATCGCGCCGTCCAGGACCATCCGCCCGACCCGGTCCGGGAACAGCCCCGCGTAGGTCGCGCCGAGGAAGGTGCCGTACGACGCCCCCACGTAGTTCAGCTTCGGGTCCCCGAGCACCGCCCGCAGGATGTCCATGTCGCGTGCCGAGTCGGCGGTGGAGACGTGGTGCAGCAGGTTCGCCGAGCGCGCCCCGCAGGCCTCCGCGAACTTCTTGTACTCGCCGACCAGTTGGTCCGTCTCCTTCTGGTCGTCGGGCGTCACGTCGGTCTCGGTGTACGCGTCCATCTGCCGTCCGTCGAGGCATTCGACGGGCTCGCTGCGGGCGACGCCGCGCGGGTCCATCGCGACCATGTCGTAGCGCGCCCGCACCTCGGAGGGGTAGCCGATGCCGGCGTACTGCTGGAGGTAGTCCACCGCCGAGCCGCCCGGCCCGCCCGGGTTGACCAGCAGCGAACCCAGCGGCTCGGCCTTGCCGGTGGCGTTCTTCCGGGCGACCGCCAGCCGGACGTCACCCGCGCCGGGATTCGCGTAGTCGAGCGGGGCCTTCATCGTCGCGCACTGGAAGCCGGGTACTCCGCAGCTGCGCCAGCTGAGCTTCTGGTCGTAGTACGACGCCAGTGCCGACGGGGTCGAGCGGGGCAGCGCGGCCAGCTGGGCGATGCCGGCCGAGGCCGATGCCGACGCGCCGTCGCGGCCGGAGCACGCGGAGACGAGCAGGGCGGCGGCCGAGAACAGGGCCGCGGCGGTCAGGGCGCTGGTGCGGGTCCGGGTACGGCGGAGGGTTCGCCTGGTGTGCATCGATCGAGCGTAACGCCGAGAGATGATCTCCGTGCGCTGCGTGTTGACCGTGGCTCGTACGGGTGACCCCGGTCAACCGGCCGACCGCCTCTCGTCCTACCGCCGGATCCACGGAGCCGGCGGCCCCGCCGCCGGTCGCGTTCAGCCCGCTCTCAGTGCCATCGTCATCGCCTCCACCGCGAGCAGTGGCGCCACGTTCCTGTCCAGGGCGTCCCGGCAGGCGGCGATCGCCTCGATCCGGCGGAGCGTGGCCTCGGGCGAGCCCGCGCGGGCCAGCCGGTCCAGGGCCTCCTCGGCGTCCCCGTTGGCGATCGCGACCCTGGAACCCAGCTGGAGGGCGAGGACATCGCGGTAGAAGCCGGTGAGGTCGGTGAGGGCGACGTCGAGGCTGTCCCGCTGGGTCCTGGTGCGGCGGCGCTTCTGCATGTCCTCCAGGTCCTTCATCACACCCGCCGTGCCGCGCGGCAGCCGGCCGCCCTCGGCCGCGCCGAGCGCCGTCTTCAGCTCCTCGGTCTCCTTGCCGTCCGTCTCCTCGGCGAGCTGCTTGGCGTCCTCGGCCGCCGCGTCCACCAGCTCCTGGGCGGCCTTCAGGCACGCCCCGATCTCGTCCAGCCGCAGCGGCAGCTTCAGCACGGCGGCCCGGCGGGCCCGGGCGGCCGGGTCGGTGGCGAGGCGCCGGGCCCGGTCCACGTGCCCCTGGGTGGCGCGGGCGGCCGACGCGGCCACCTCGGGCTCGATGCCCTCACGCCGTACGAGCATGTCGGCGACCGCCTGCACCGAGGGGGTGGTGAGGTTCAGGTGGCGGCAGCGGGAGCGGATCGTGGGCAGCACGTCCTCGACGGACGGCGCGCACAGCAGCCAGACGGTGCGGGGGGCGGGCTCCTCGACGGCCTTGAGAACGGCGTTGGCCGATTTCTCGTTGAGCCGCTCGGCGTCCTCGACGAGGATGACCTGCCAGCGGCCGGTCGCCGGGGCCGTGTAGGACTTGCGGACCGTGTCGCGCATGTCCTTGACCAGGATCTCGGCGCCGACGGCGGCGACCGAGCTGACGTCCGCGTGGGTGCCGACGAGCGCGGTGTGGCAGCCGTCGCAGAAGCCGCAGCCGGGGACGCCGCCGAGGGCCCGGTCGGGGCTCACGCACTGGAGGGCGGCGGCGAACGCCCGCGCGGCCTGGTTGCGCCCGGCGCCCGGCGGCCCCGTGAACAGCCAGGCGTGCGTCATCTTCGACGTCTCCGGCGCCGGCCGGCCGGCCGCGGCGGCGGTGACCAGGGCGTCGGCGTCACGGGCAGCGTCGGTGAGCACCTCGCTCACCCGCTCCTGCCCGACGAGGTCGTCCCATACGGTCATGGGTCACGCCGCCCTTCCGTCCGTGCCACGTCCTGATCCCCGATTTCCGGCCCCGGTCTCGATCCCGGTCTCGGTCTCGGCGACCGGTCTCCGGGCCACCGGTACTTCGAGCACCGGTTCTTCGGCCGGACTCCATTGTGCGGGCGCCCACTGACAAGCGGGTGCCCGCTGACGAGCGTGCGCCTCCGACAAGCAGGTGCCCGCTGACCAGCGAGTGCCTACTGACCAGCGGATGCCCATGGACAAGCGGCTCCCGCCGACGACGGGGGCGGCACCGGTCGGCTCCCCGACCCGCGCCGCCCCCGTACGAGCGTCATCCGTCCCCGGGACGGGTCAGCCCCGGCGCCCGCGGCCCCGGCGGCCCCGCCCCTCGTCGAGCTCCTCTTCCTCGTACGAGGAGCCCAGCAGCTCGTCGGCCAGCGACGGCAGGTCGTCCAGCGGGGTCTCCTCGGCCCAGTCGGGACGGGGCCGCTGACGCCGGCCCGTGCCGTCGTCGACCTGCGGCAGCTCGCGGGTGCGGCCGTCGGTGCCGTCGGGGTTCCCGGCCGCACCGTCCGTCCGCTCGTCCCGGAAGAAGCCGGACGGCATCCGGTCCGCCGGGCTGTCGGCCGCGGGAGCCGGCTCGTCGCGCACGGGAGGCAGGACGGCCGTCTCGTCGGCCGCGCCCACGGCGGGCAGCACGGCCGTCTCGTCCGCGGCTCCCGGCACCACCGGCGGCAGTACCGCCGTCTCGTCGGCCGCACCCGCGGGCGGCTGCGGCAGCTGGGCCGTCACCTCGGCCTCGGACTCGCGGGCCGGCGGCTCGCGGTCGGCGCGCACCGGGCGCAGCACCGCCGTCTCGTCCGCCGCGCGGCTCGGCGCCGCCGGCGTCTCGTCGTCCGGTCGCACGACGGGCGTCGGCATGGTCGTCGCCTCGGGCGTGACACCGGGCGCGGTGGGCCGGGGCGCCGACGACTCGCGGGCCGCCGCGTCGGCCGCGGCCGCGGCCTCCGCCGCGGCACGGCGCGCCTGCTCGGCCTTGAGCAGGGCCTCCTCGGCCCTGCGCTGCTTCTCCAGGCGCAGTTCCTCGGCCTCGGCGCGCAGCCGGGCCTCCTCCTCGGCCTGACGGCGGCGCCGCGCCTCCTCGGCCTGGCGGCGGACCTCCGCCTCCGCGCGCGCCTTCTCCTCGGCGAGCAGGCGGGCCTGCTCCTCCTCGGCACGGCGGCGGGCCTCCTCGGCACGGAGCCGGGCCTCCTCCGCCTGCCGCTCGGCCTCACGGCGCTGCGCCTCCTCCAGCTCGCGGCGCTTGCGCTCCTCCTCCTCGGCACGGAGCTTGGCGAGCTGCTCCTGGCGCTCGCGCTCGACCCGCTCCTCCTCGGCCTTGCGCGCGGCCTCCAGCTCGGCCTTGCGCCGGGCCTCCTCCTCGGCGGCCTTGCGGGCCTCCTCGGCGGCCTTGATCTCGGCCTCGGACAGCGGCAGCACGGTGTCGAGCCGGGCCCGGATGACGGTGGTCACCGACTCGGGCTCCTGGGCCGCGTCGACGACCAGGTAGCGGCCCGGGTCGGAAGCGGCCAGCGTGAGGAAACCGGCCCGCACGCGCGCGTGGAACTCGGCCGGCTCCGACTCCAGCCGGTCGGGAGCCTCGGTGAACCGCTCGCGGGCGGTCTCCGGCTCCACGTCCAGCAGGACGGTCAGGTGCGGGACGAGCCCGTTGGTCGCCCAGCGGTTGATGCGGGCGACCTCGGTCGGGGACAGGTCGCGTCCGGCGCCCTGGTAGGCGACGGAGGAGTCGATGTACCGGTCGGAGATGACGATCGCGCCGCGCTCCAGGGCGGGCCGCACGACGGTGTCGACGTGCTCCGCGCGGTCGGCGGCGTACAGCAGCGCCTCCGCACGGTGCGACAGACCGGCCGAGGAGACGTCGAGCAGGATCGAGCGCAGCCGCTTGCCGACCGGGGTGGCACCGGGCTCGCGGGTGAGGACGACCTCGTGGCCCTTGGCGCGGATCCACTCGGCGAGGGCTTCGGCCTGGGTGGACTTCCCGGCGCCGTCGCCGCCCTCCAGGGCGATGAAGAAGCCGTTGGAGGTGGGCGCCTGCGTGGGGTCGTCGCCGCCGAGCAGCGCGTCCCGCAGGTCGTGCCGGAGCGGTACGCCCGCACGGTCGTCGATCTTGGCCAGCACCAGCGCGGCCACCGGCAGCAGCAGCGCGCCGATCAGCATCAGCGTGAACGCGGCGCCGCCGTGCGCGAACACGAACTTGCCGTTCTCCAGGCGGTGCGGCCCGATGAGGGCCGCGACCAGGGGGGCGACCAGCGCGCCGACCGCTATGGCGACCCGGACGACCGCGTGCAGGTGCTCGGCGGCGCGCGCCTTGCGGTGGTCCTCGGTCTCCTGGTCGAGCAGGGTGTGCCCGGTGTTGGCGGCCACGCCCGCGCCGATGCCGGCCACCGTGACGATCAGCAGCACCGAGGTGACGTCCGGGACCAGGCCGCCGGCGAGCAGCGCGATGCCGGTGAAGGCGATCGCCAGCGACAGCAGACGGCGCCGGGAGAGCGTCGGCAGCAGCGCGGGCGCCGTGCGGATGCCGACGGCGACGCCGCCGGTCAGCGCGAGCACCAGCAGGCCGTAGAGGACCGGGCCGCCGCCCAGGTCCTTGGCGTGCAGCACGGAGACGGCGACCGCGGCGGAGATGGCTCCGGCGACGGCGGCGCAGGCCGTCACCAGCAGCGGGATGACTCCGGTGCGGCCCCGGTCGGTGCCGGTGCCGGCCTTGGGACGGCGCAGGCCCTCCAGCGGCGACCGCGGGCGCGGGGTGCGCGTGCCGGGCACCTCCAGGTAGACCAGGACCGAGAGGGAGGCGGCGAACAGGCCCGCCGCCACGTACGACCCGAGGGCCGCCTGGTGCTGGGCGAACCAGGCGATGCCCGTGCCCAGCAGGTTGTTGACCAGGGAGGCGACGACCAGCGCGGCGGCCGCGAGCGGGACGGCCAGGAAGGTCGTCCGCAGCGACAGGCGGCGCAGTGCGTCCAGGTGGTCCGGCAGCGGTCGTACCGTCGCGCCCTCCGGGGGCGGGGCGGGCAGCAGCGCGGGGGCCGCGCTCTCCCGGCAGACCGTCCAGAAGCGCTCGGCGACTCCGGTGACGAAGACCGTCACCAGGAGGACCGCCGGGGCGTTCTCCGGCGTCCAGTCGATCCACAGCGGGGCGACGATCAGGAGCAGCGCGCGCAGGCCGTCGGCGCCGACCATCGTCCAGCGGCGGTCCAGCGGGCCGTCCTGGGCGGTCAGCGTGGTCAGCGGGCCCAGCAGGACCGCGCCGAAGAGCAGGGTGGCCAGGATGCGCACGCCGAAGACGACCGCCACCGCGAACGCCGCACCGCGGTAGCCACCACCGAACGATCCCTGCGTGATCGCCGCTTGAAGCGTGAGCACGACAAGCACCAGGAGGGCCAGCGTGTCACCGACACCGCTGACCAGTTGGGCGCTCCACAAACGCCTCAGCTCGGGTCGGCGCAGCAGCGAGCGGACGGCGCGCTCGCGGGAATCCGCTACCAGTGCGTCGTCCGGTTCTGTCTGGGGGGCCGTTGGCTGCTCGGCTGGCGTCATGCTTTCAGCCTATCGGCAGCCGCCGACAGCACGTCGCGACCGTCCACAGGTACGCACACCCCGACACCAAGTTGATGCCGGGGCGTGTGCATTGCGAAGACGGTGTGAACCAGTGCGACCGATATGGACCGAATCGACCGGCGCGAACCGGTGTGACCGTCAGATGTGCCTGAGGGTGGCTCAGTCCTCGGAGGCGGCCTTCGCGGCCGTCGCCTTCTTGGCGGTCGTCTTCTTCGCGGTCGTCGTCTTGGCGACGGTCTTCTTGGCCGCCGCCTTCTTCGCCGGGGCGGCCTTCTTGGCGGCCGTCGTCTTCTTCGCGGGCGCCTTCTTCGCCGTCTTCTTGGCGGGCCCCTTGGCCCGCTTCTCGGCGAGCAGTTCGAAGCCGCGCTCCGGGGTGATCTCCTCGACGCTGTCGCCGGAGCGCAGGGTCGCGTTCGTCTCCCCGTCGGTGACGTACGGCCCGAAGCGGCCGTCCTTCACCACGACCGGCTTCTCGCTGACCGGGTCGGTGCCCAGTTCCTTCAGCGGCGGCTTGGCGGCGGCCCGGCCCCGCTGCTTGGGCTGGGCGTAGATCGCCAGCGCCTCTTCGAGGGTGATCGTGAAGAGCTGGTCCTCGGAGGTGAGCGAACGCGAGTCCGTGCCCTTCTTCAGGTACGGCCCGTAGCGCCCGTTCTGCGCGGTGATCTCCTGGCCCTCGGCGTCGGCGCCGACGACCCTGGGCAGCGACATCAGCCGGAGCGCGTCCGCCAGCGTGACCGTGTCCAGGGACATGGTCTTGAAGAGCGACGCCGTGCGCGGCTTGACCGCGTTCTTGCCGGTCTTCGGGGTGCCCTCGGGCAGCACCTCGGTGACGTACGGACCGTAGCGGCCCGCGCGGGCGATGATCTGGTGGCCGGTCTCCGGGTCGGCGCCCAGTTCGAAGTCGCCGCTCGGCTTGGCGAGCAGTTCCTCCGCGAGCTCGACAGACAGCTCGTCGGGTGCCAGGTCCTCGGGCACGTCCGCGCGCTGGTGGCCCTCGGAGTCCTTCTCGCCGCGCTCGACGTACGGCCCGTAGCGGCCGACCCGCAGCACGATGCCTTCGCCCACCGGGAACGACGACACCTCGCGCGCGTCGATCGCGCCCAGGTCGGTCACCAGTTCCTTGAGGCCGCCGAGGTGGTCGCCGTCGCCGTTGCCCGCGTCGGCCGCGCCGCCCGTGGGGGTGCCCTCGCCGAAGTAGAACCGCTTCAGCCACGGCACCGCCTTCGCCTGACCGGCGGCGATGCGGTCGAGGTCGTCCTCCATGCGCGCGGTGAAGTCGTAGTCGACCAGCCGGCCGAAGTGCTTCTCCAGCAGGTTGACCACGGCGAAGGAGAGGAAGGACGGCACGAGGGCCGTGCCCTTCTTGAAGACGTAGCCGCGGTCGAGGATCGTGCCGATGATCGAGGCGTACGTCGACGGGCGGCCGATCTCGCGCTCTTCGAGCTCCTTGACCAGCGAGGCCTCGGTGTAGCGGGCCGGGGGCTTGGTGGAGTGCCCGTCGACCGTGATCTCCTCGGCGGAGAGCGCGTCGCCCTCGCCGACCTGCGGCAGCCGGCGCTCGCGGTCGTCCAGCTCGGCGTTCGGGTCGTCGGCACCCTCGACGTAGGCCTTGAGGAAGCCGTGGAAGGTGATCGTCTTGCCGGAGGCGCTGAACTCGGCGTCCCGGCCGTCGGCGGCCGTGCCGGCGATCTTCACGGTGACGCTGTTGCCGGTCGCGTCCTTCATCTGGGAGGCGACGGTCCGCTTCCAGATCAGCTCGTAGAGCTTGAACTGGTCGCCGGTCAGGCCGGTCTCCGCCGGGGTGCGGAAACGATCACCCGAGGGGCGGATCGCCTCGTGCGCCTCCTGGGCGTTCTTGACCTTCGCGGCGTACACGCGCGGGGACGAGGGCAGGTAGTCGGCGCCGTAGAGCTGCGTGACCTGGGCCCGCGCCGCGGCGACGGCGGTGTCGCTCAGCGTCGTGGAGTCGGTACGCATGTACGTGATGTAGCCGTTCTCGTACAGCTTCTGCGCGACCTGCATGGTGGCCTTGGCGCCGAAGCCGAGCTTGCGGCTCGCCTCCTGCTGGAGGGTCGTCGTACGGAAGGGGGCGTACGGAGAGCGGCGGTACGGCTTGGACTCGACCGAGCGGACCGAGAACCGGGTGTTCTCCAGGGCGGCGGCGAGCGCGCGGGCGTTCGCCTCGTCGAGGTGGAGGGTGTTCGCGGACTTCAGCTGACCGAGCGAGTCGAAGTCACGGCCCTGGGCGACGCGCTTGCCGTCGACGGCCTGCAACCTGGCGACCAGCGAGGACGGGTCCGACGGGTCGCCGGCCCGGCCGGTCGCGAAGGTGCCGGTCAGGTCCCAGTAGTCGGCGGAACGGAACGCGATGCGGTCCCGCTCCCGCTCGACCACGAGGCGGGTCGCCACGGACTGCACACGGCCGGCCGACAGCCGCGGCATGACCTTCTTCCACAGGACCGGCGAGACCTCGTAGCCGTAGAGGCGGTCGAGGATGCGGCGGGTCTCCTGGGCGTCGACCATGCGCTGGTTCAGTTCGCGCGGGTTGGCGACGGCCGCACGGATCGCTTCCTTGGTGATCTCGTGGAAGACCATCCGCTTGACGGGGACCTTGGGCTTGAGGACTTCCAGCAGGTGCCAGGCGATGGCCTCGCCCTCGCGGTCCTCATCGGTGGCGAGGAAGAGTTCGTCGGAGTCCTTCAGCAGGTCCTTGAGCTTCTTGACCTGCGCCCGCTTGTCGGCGTTGACGACGTAGATCGGCTCGAAGTCGTGCTCGACGTCCACGCCGAGGCGCCGGACCTCGCCGGTGTACTTCTCGGGCACCTCCGCGGCGCCGTTGGGAAGGTCACGGATGTGCCCGACGCTCGCTTCGACGACGTATCCGGGGCCCAGATAGCCCTTGATCGTCTTCGCCTTGGCAGGCGACTCGACGATGACGAGTCGGCGGCCGCCCTGTGCGGTCTCGCTGGTCGGGGACAACTTCGCTCTTCTCTCCGGTCGACGCTGGGGCCTCCCCAGGCCTTGCTCCCGGGGGCGCGGCACGGGCACGGATGCCCGCTCACTTGGTGACGCTGCGGAGTGTGACGGTACATCCCGCCCCCGTGTCAAACGGGAAAAGCCCGCAACGGCCACTCGAACGGTAACCCGACTACCGCCATTCCTGCCGCCCGGAGTCCCCGGCCGTTCTCCCGGCCCTGTCCGGAGCGTGACGCTCCGGTCACCCGGAGGCGACCCTCACAGGCGGGTCAGGCAGTACGCCCCGAGGCCCAGCGCGATCACCGAGGCCAGGCCCGCGAGGGTCGCGGACGCGACCTGGCTCACGCCTTGGGCGACGGGTTCACCGCGCCGGACCCGGACGCCGGTCCACACCAGCAGTGCGCCTCCGAACAGGGCGAACACCGCCCCCGCGAAGATCGCCGGTCCGCTCTCCATGACCCGCGCGCCCCTTCCCGTCCGCCCGTGACTGCCCAGCGCGGGGAGACTGCCACGGGCGGGCGGCGGACGGGAGACCGGCGGGCGAAATCGAGGTGAACGAGATATCACCGACATCTCGAACATTCGGTCGACTGACTACGAGAGGAACATTCCGGCCACATTTTTCCGGCCCTTTTCCTCCTCCGGCGTGTCCTCCGGGCGGCCGGCCCACGCCCCGCCGCCCACCGCACCGGCCCGTTCCCGACCCGCCGGCCCCCGGGGCCGTCAGCCCGCCGGCTCCAGGAACCCCTGTTCCACCAGCAGCCGGATCTGCGCGGGCGTGCGGTCCCGCAGCAGCACCGGATCCTCGCCCATCAGCTGGGCGATGGCGTCGAGAATCCGCCCCGCGCTCAGTGAGCCGTCGCACACCCCGGCGAAGCCCGCGCCGACCGTGTCCACCTTGGTCGCGCGGCGCATCCCGCGGTGCTGGCGCAGCACCACGTGCTCCGGGTCCTCGGCGCCGGGCAGCCCGACCTGTTCCTGGACGACCTCGACGGCGAGCCTGAAGTGGCCTTCGAGCAGATCCGCGTCGTCGTGCGCACGGAGGTAGTCGAGGCGGTCGAAGTGCGCGCGGATCGTCTCACCGAGCGGCTGTTCGATCGAATGCGGCCACTCCTCCACGGTGATGACGGGCTCGGCGGCGTCCGTCCTGCGCAGCGTGATCCAGCCGAAGCCCACCCCCTTCACCTTCCGCGCCTCGAACTCGTCGAGCCACGCGTCGTACCGCGCCTGGTACTCCGCCGGGTCCCCGCGGTGGTCGCCGGAGTCCCGGAGCCACAACTCCGCGTACTGGTTGACGTCCTGGACCTCGCGCTGCACGATCCACGCGTCGCACCCACGCGGCACCCACGACCTGACCCGGTCCTGCCAGTCCTCCCCCGCGACGTGCTGCCAGTTGGCGAGGAACTGTGCGAACCCGCCCGCGGTCAGCCGCTCCCCGGCCTGTTGAACGAGCGACCGGCACAGATCGTCCCCGCTCATCCCGCCGTCCCGGTACGTCAGCCGGGCGCCCGGCGAGATCACGAACGGCGGGTTGGAGACGATGAGGTCGTACGACTCCCCTTCCCTGACGGGCTCGAACAGCGAGCCCTCGCGCAGGTCGGCCGCCGGGGCGCCGGACAGCGCCAGCGTGAGCGCCGTGACGTGCAGCGCCCGCGGGTTGAGGTCGGTCGCCGTCACGCGCGTGGCGTGCTGGGCGGCGTGCAGCGCCTGGATCCCGGAGCCGGTGCCGAGGTCGAGGGCGGCGGAGACGGGCGTGCGGACGGTGATCCCGGCCAGCGTCGTGGACGCGCCGCCGACGCCGAGGACGACGCCCTCGTCGCGCTGTCCGATGCCGCCGGCGCCACCGACCGCGCAGCCGAGGTCGGAGACGATGAACCAGTCCTCGCCCTCCGGCCCGCCGTACGGCCGTACGTCCACGGTGGCCGCGACCTCGTCGGAGCCGGCGCGGACCAGCCAGCCGCTCTCCAGGAGGCCGTCCACGGGCAGCGTGTCCGCCACGCGCGCGTGCGGCACGGGCTGCTGGAGCAGGAACAGCCGGACCAGCGTCTCCAGCGGGGTGTCGCCGCGGGTGGCCCGGAGCGCGGGCACCGTCTCGCTGCGGGCCAGCGCGGCGTAGGCGGGCGCGCCGAGCAGCTCCAGAAGTCCGTCGGCGGTGAAGGAGGCGCCCAGCAGGGCGGTGCGCAGCCGTGCGGCGACGTCGGGGCGGTCGGAGGCGGGCAGGGTGGCGAGGCCGGAGTCAGTCACGCCCTCCATTGTGGCCCGCGCCCCCGCACGGGGACCGCCTCAGCTCGCGGTGGACGAGGCGGACGCCGGCGCCGTCGCGGAGACCTTCTTGCAGCTGGCCTGCTCGGCGATCGCGTCCTTGACCTCGCCCTGCTCCAGGGCCTCGAGCGCGGCGGTGCCGCTCTTGTTCTGCGTCTCCAGGTCGGCCATCTGGGAGGCGACGTCGTGCAGACCGGAGGCGAACTTCGCCTGGTTCTTGGTCTCCAGCGCGTCGACCTTCTTCTTCAGGTCGGCGTAGGAGGCGGAGAGGCTGTTGAGGTTCTTGACGACGTCCTGCTGGCGCTTGGCGCCGTCGTCGATCCCAGGAGGCGCGCCGGCGCCGCTGATGGCCGCGGCGAGCGCCTTGTAGCCGTCGGACATGTCCTGGAAGGCCTTGGAGTCGGTCTTCTGGATGGTGGCGGGCGAACTCGTGGTGTCCGAGGCCGTCTGCGAGATGGCGGCGTTGGCCGCCTTGATCTTCGCGTCCTGCGCAGGAACCGCGTCGCACACGGTCTTGGCCCAGGAGATCAGCTTGGGATCGGTCCCCTTGTTGCTGCTGCACCCGGACAGCGCCACTACGAGTACCGCACCGCCGGACAGTGCGGCCGCGAGCTTCTTGTTCACCGGATAGGTCCCTTCAATGGCTCTCGGCCCCCGGAATCTACACGGCGCACGGACAGCACCCCCATAGAGACCATGCATTAAAGATGCTTTTAGGTCGATTTGACCGGGGGGAGAGAAGGCTCACCACGAGACGCCGGGCACACCCTGCGCCGGGGCGCGGGACCACGTCCGGCCGCGCGGCCGGACCGGCGGGCGCTCTCCGGCACGCGCAACGGGCGGACGGCGTGTCAGCACACGCCGTCCGCCCGGTCGTTGGCCCGGCCCGCTCGCGCGAACCGGGCCGGCCGTCGTAAGACCGCCTACGAAACCACCGCGGGGTCGGCCGACTTGGCGACGCGTGCCGCGCCGTCCTCGTCGTCGTCCCCGACGGTGATGCCGCGCCGCTTGGAGATGTACACGGCGCCGACGATCACGAGCAGCGCGAGGATCGCGATCACGATCCGGACGCCGACGCTCTTGTCGTGGCCGTACGAGAACTTGATCACCGCGGGTGCGATGAGCAGCGAGACCAGGTTCATGACCTTGAGCAGCGGGTTGATCGCGGGGCCCGCGGTGTCCTTGAAGGGGTCGCCGACCGTGTCACCGATCACCGTGGCGGAGTGGGCCTCGCTGCCCTTGCCGCCGTGGTGGCCGTCCTCGACGAGCTTCTTGGCGTTGTCCCAGGCACCGCCGGAGTTGGCCAGGAAGACGGCCATCAGGGTGCCTGCGCCGATCGCGCCCGCGAGATAGGAGCCGAGCGCGCCGACACCGAGCGTGAACCCGACGAAGATGGGCGCCATCACGGCGAGCAGTCCCGGCGTGGCCAGCTCGCGCAGGGCGTCCTTGGTGCAGATGTCGACGACCTTGCCGTACTCGGGCGTCTCCGTGTAGTCCATGATCCCGGGGTGCTCGCGGAACTGCCGCCGCACCTCGTAGACGACCGAACCCGCCGACCTCGACACCGCGTTGATGGCGAGTCCGGAGAAGAGGAAGACGACCGCCGCGCCCGCGATGAGCCCGACCAGGTTGTTGGGCTGCGAGATGTCCATCGACAGGGTCAGCGGCGCGCCGGCTCCGGACAGTTTCGCGCCCACGTCCTGCACGTTCGTGGTGATCGCGTCCCGGTACGACCCGAACAGCGCCGACGCCGCGAGCACGGCGGTGGCGATGGCGATGCCCTTGGTGATGGCCTTGGTCGTGTTGCCCACGGCGTCCAGGTTGGTGAGCACCTGCGCGCCCGCGCCCTCGACGTCGCCGGACATCTCGGCGATGCCCTGGGCGTTGTCGGAGACGGGCCCGAAGGTGTCCATGGCGACGATCACACCGACCGTGGTGAGCAGGCCGGTGCCGGCCAGCGCCACCGCGAACAGCGCCAGCATGATCGACGTACCGCCGAGCAGGAACGCGCCGTAGACGCCGAGGCCGATCAGCAGCGCGGTGTAGACGGCCGATTCCAGGCCGATCGAGATGCCGGCGAGGACCACGGTGGCCGGGCCGGTCAGCGACGACTTGCCGATGTCCATGACCGGACGCCGGTTGGTCTCGGTGAAGTAGCCGGTCAGCTGCTGGATGACGGCCGCCAGCAGGATGCCGATGGCGACCGCGACCAGCGCGAGGATCCGCGGATCGCCGTCCCTGGCCTTGATGGCCGCGTCGGAGATCCCGTCGAGTTCGGCGTAGCTGCCCGGCAGGTACACGAAGACCGCGACCGCGACCAGCGCGAGCGAGATCACCGCGGAGATGAAGAACCCGCGGTTGATGGCGCTCATGCCGCTGCGGTCGCTGCGACGCGGCGCGACCGCGAAGATGCCGATCATGGCCGTCAGCACACCGATGGCCGGTACCAGGAGCGGGAAGGCGAGTCCCGCGTCGCCGAAGGCCGCCTTGCCGAGGATCAGCGCGGCGACCAGGGTCACCGCGTAGGACTCGAAGAGGTCGGCGGCCATGCCCGCACAGTCGCCGACGTTGTCGCCCACGTTGTCGGCGATGGTCGCGGCATTGCGCGGGTCGTCCTCCGGAATGCCCTGTTCGACCTTGCCGACCAGGTCGGCGCCGACGTCGGCGGCCTTGGTGAAGATGCCGCCGCCGACACGCATGAACATGGCGATCAGGGCGGCGCCCAGGCCGAAGCCTTCGAGCACCTTCGGCGCGTCGGCCGCGTACACCAGCACCACGCAGGAGGCGCCGAGCAGGCCGAGGCCCACGGTGAACATGCCGACCACGCCGCCCGTACGGAAAGCGATCTTCATGGCTTTGTGCGAGACGGCGGTGAGATCCTTTTCCGGTTCGCCTTCCGCCGGGGTGGCTTCCCGGGCGGCCGCCGCGACACGGACATTGCTGCGCACGGCGAGCCACATGCCGATATAGCCGGTGGCCGCCGAGAACGCCGCGCCGATCAAGAAGAAGATCGATCGGCCGGCGCGTTGATTCCAGTCGTCCGCGGGCAGCAGCAGGAGCAGGAAGAACACCACGACGGCGAATACGCCGAGGGTGCGCAACTGCCGGGCCAGATAGGCGTTCGCGCCTTCCTGGACCGCCGCCGCGATCTTCTTCATGCTGTCGGTGCCCTCGCCTGCCGCGAGGACCTGGCGCACCAGGATCCAGGCGACCACGAGCGCGGCCAGCGCCACGACGGCGATCACCGCGACCAGGACCCGGTTGTCGTCGGTCAGGACCGCGGCCGCGAGGGTTGTGGGGTGACCGAGCTGATGAGGGGTAGAAAGCCCCGCCATTCGTCCTCCTTGACGCTTGGGCTGAGCTCAAGATGTGGACGGATTCTAGGTACCCGCGAGTGATCTAAAAAGGGGACGGTAAGCGGAATTGGCCTTCTCGTGCCCTTCAGCAAATGATCGAGGTCACGACGGCGAACCCGAAAGCGGTAACGCCTTAAAAGCATTGACGATCACCACTGGCCTATTCGGCGCTTGATCAAATTATCCGGCGATCCGCCGGGACCGTCGATCGTGAATTCTTTCACGAATTCGGCGAACGGATGACATCGGCCGGAAAATAACAAGAAGGGCCCTGCTCGGCAGGGCCCTGCTCATGATCGGGTGACGCTCAGACGAGCGTGACTCCGGGCGGAGTGGTCGGCCACCTCATGCGGATCAGGCCGCCGTGCTCGCCGGCGGTCACCTCCACGTCGTCGACGAGACCGCTGATGACCGCGAGGCCCATCTCGTCCTCCTCGGCCTCCACGTCCGGCGCCGCACCGGTCGCCCGGTCGACGGGAACGGATCGGGGCGCCTCGTCGCCGACCTCGATGGAGAACTGCTTCTCCTCCTCGATCAGCGCGACCCGCACCGGCTCGTTGATGCCGGCGCTCTGGTGCAGTCCGACAGCGCGGGAACAGGCCTCGCCGACGGCCAGCCGGACCTCGTCCAGGACGGCCTCGTCCACTCCGGCCCTGCGCGCCACCGCCGCCGCCACCAGTCGGGCGGTGCGGACGTGCTCGGGCAGCGCGCTGAAGCGGAGTTCAACGGTGGCCATACGTCCCCCTCGGAACTACGGGCGTGCGGTGGGGGGCCGGGTCGCCGAAAACCCGGGCCCCCGATGAATTGCGTCCGCCACGGACCTGCGACCCGTGAACGGCTGCCGGCACGGGCATGCGGGCCCGAGCGGGCGGAAGCGACACGGGCCCTGCGTACGGTTCCGTACGAGCCCGTGTCAGAGGCCGGCCGGACGGCACCCGGACCGATCCGCGGTCCGGAAGCCGTCGGCCGGCCCGGGTCAGTCGGTGGCCGCCACCGCTTCCTCGACCGAGGTGTGGATCGGGAACACCTTGGTGAGGCCGGTGATGCGGAAGATCTTCAGAATGCGCTCCTGGTTGCAGACCAGGCGCAGCGAGCCCTCATGGGCACGCACCCGCTTCAGGCCGCCGACCAGCACGCCGAGTCCGGTGGAGTCGAGGAAGTCCACGCCCTCCATGTCGACGACGAGGTGGAAATTCCCGTCGTTCACCAACTCGACCAGCTGCTCGCGCAGCTTGGGCGCGGTATATACGTCGATTTCACCACCGACCTCGACGACCGTACGATCGCCGACGGTACGGGTCGACAGGGACAGGTCCACGGATCCTCCAGCACCTTGCTATCGAGCGGGTCGCCCCTTGGGACACCTCGGCTTGCGGCCCCCGGGACGGTACGCCAGCCGCGATGGCATTCAATCACTTACCGGCAGGCGTGCACGACGCCTTGGCCCCATTGTCCGTCACGCCGGTGACACACTCGGTCCCGATGGCCATAAATCACCGATCCGATCGACCCTCGGCCCCAGCCGCTTCCGGGTCCTCTCCGGGCACGGTCCTGGGCCGGCTCGCCGCCGGGCCGAGCCGGGCTTCGCGCATCACTCATACGGAGCACTTGCCCCCGCGAGCGGGTCGGCATGCCGTCTGGCCTGACCGGATTCGTTCGGAAGTGATCGCCGCCGTGCAGGCCGCCGGCATCGACCACCCGTGGGAACACCAGGCACTGGCCGCCGAGCACGCCCTGGACGGCGAGTCGGTGGTGGTCGCCACCGGCACCGCATCCGGCAAGTCCCTGGCCTACCTCGTACCGGTCCTGTCCACCCTCCTGGACGGCTCCGAGGCGCCCAACGGCCGTGGCGCCACCGCCCTCTACCTGGCCCCCACCAAGGCGCTCGCGGCAGATCAGTGCCGATCGGTGAAGGAACTTTCACAACCGCTGGACACCGCCGTACGGGCCGCCGTGTACGACGGCGACACCCCGTACGAGGAACGGGAGTGGGTCCGCCAGTACGCCAACTACGTGCTCACCAACCCCGACATGCTGCACCGCGGGATACTCCCCGGGCACGCCCGCTGGTCCTCCTTCCTGAAGTCGCTGAAGTACGTCGTCATCGACGAATGTCACACCTACCGGGGCGTCTTCGGCTCGCACGTCGCCCAGGTGCTGCGCAGGCTGCGCCGCCTGTGCGCCCGCTACGGCGCCTCCCCGGTCTTCCTGCTGGCCTCCGCGACCGCCGCCGAGCCGGCCGTCGCCGCCCGCCGCCTGACCGGCCTGCCGGTGGTCGAGATCGCCGACGACGCCTCCCCGCGCGGCGAGCTGGTCTTCGCCCTCTGGGAGCCGCCGCTGACCGATTTGCACGGCGAGAAGGGCGCCCCGGTCCGCCGTACCGCCACCGCCGAGACCGCCGACCTGCTGACCGACCTCGCCGTGCAGGGCGTGCGGTCGGTCGCCTTCGTACGCTCCCGGCGTGGCGCCGAGCTGATCGCACTCATCGCCCAGGAACGGCTGGCCGAGGTGGACCGGTCCCTGGCCCGGCGTGTCGCGGCCTACCGCGGCGGCTACCTCCCCGAGGAGCGGCGCGCCCTGGAACGCGCGCTGCACTCCGGGGAGCTCCTCGGACTTGCCGCCACAACGGCCCTGGAGCTGGGCGTGGACGTCTCCGGGCTCGACGCCGTACTGATCGCCGGGTACCCGGGTACGAGGGCCTCTGTGTGGCAGCAGGCGGGCCGGGCGGGCCGCTCCGGCCAAGGCGCCCTGGCGGTCCTGGTGGCCCGCGACGACCCGCTGGACACCTTCCTCGTCCATCATCCCGAGGCCCTGTTCGACCAACCGGTGGAATCGACGGTCCTCGACCCCGACAACCCGTACGTCCTCGCTCCGCACCTGTGCGCCGCCGCGGCCGAGATCCCGCTGACCGACGACGACCTCGACCTGTTCGGTCCCGCGTCCCGCGAGCTGCTGCCGCAGCTGGAGGCCGCGAAGCTGCTGCGCCGCCGCGCCAAGGCCTGGCACTGGACCCGGCGGGAGCGCGCCGCGGAGCTGACCGACATCCGCGGCGAGGGCGGACGCCCGGTGCAGATCGTCGAGGAGGGCACGGGACGGCTGCTGGGCACGGTGGACGCGAGCGCCGCCCATTCCGCGGTCCACGAGGGCGCGGTCCACCTGCACCAGGGCCGCACCTACCTGGTCCGCTCCCTGGACCTGGAGGACTCGGTCGCGCTGGTCGAACGGGCCGAGCCGCCGTACTCCACGGTCGCCCGCGACACGACGGCCATCTCCGTCCTGGAGACGGACATCGAGATCCCGTGGGGCGAGGGCCGCCTCTGCTACGGCTCCGTCGAGGTCACCAACCAGGTGGTCTCCTTCCTCCGCCGCCGGCTCATCACCGGCGAGGTCCTCGGCGAGACGAAACTCGACCTGCCACCCCGCACCCTCCGCACCCGCGCCGTGTGGTGGACCGTCACCGAGGACCAGCTCGACGAGGCCCGGATCACCCCGGAGATCCTCGGCGGCGCCCTGCACGCCGCCGAACACGCCTCCATCGGCCTGCTCCCGCTCTTCGCGACCTGCGACCGCTGGGACATCGGCGGCGTGTCGGTCCCCCTGCACCCCGACACCCTCCTCCCGACGGTCTTCGTCTACGACGGCCACCCGGGCGGCGCGGGCTTCGCGGAACGCGCCTTCCACACCGCCCGCACGTGGCTCACGGCCACCCGCGAGGCCATCGCGGCGTGCGAGTGCGAGGCCGGCTGCCCGTCCTGCATCCAGTCGCCCAAGTGCGGGAACGGCAACGACCCCCTGCACAAGCGAGGCGCGGTGCGGCTGCTCACGGTGCTGCTGAAGGGGGCTCCCGACTAGACGCGGTGCCGGGGGCCGGACCGGTGCCCGGTGCGGGCGTCGCGTGCGGCGAGGGCTGCCGACCGGGCGCGGCCCGGGTGGCCGGGCCGGCGGCCGGTGGCGGAGCCGGCGCGGCCCGGGTGGCCGGCACGGCCGCCAGTGGCGGTGTCGGTGCCGGAGCGGGAGCCGGAGCCGGTGCCGGAGCGGGAGCGGGAGCCGGAGCCGGAGCGGGAGCCGGAGCCGGAGCGGGAGCCGGAGCCGTCTGCGGCGGGACCGCCGGGCCGGCTCTGGCCCGGATCTCCGCTCCGAACAGCCCGCCGCCCGACGCCGTCGTCACGTCCGAGACGTCCCCGACGATCACGCACCGCGTCAGCCGGGCCCCCTGCGCCCGGACCACGCGGTCCGCGCGGGCACAGGCACCCGCCGTGCCCTCGGCCCAGCGGTCCGCCGCCGCGAGGGCCGCCAGATCGGCGGCACCGGCCGCGCGGTGCCGGACCACGATCGCCTGACCCAGCCCGAGCAGTACCCCGAACACCGCGCACAGGACGCCGATCGCGCCGACGCTCCAGACGGTGGCCGACCCCCGGTCCGCGTACCGGCGTCTCATGGCCCCGCCTCCTCGGCCAGCGCCACCGCCGACTCCCGCACCTCGAACGGCAGCGCCCCGAGCACCGGCGGCCTCGCCACCACCGTCACCCTGACCAGGTCGCCCTCCCGCCCGACGGTGACCGACGCCCCGTGCGGCGCGGCCTCCTTCACCACGGCGACCACCGCGCCCTCGGCGTCCTGCCGCGCGGCGGCCCGCGCCCCGGTGCGGGCCGCGTCCACGCACCGGACCTGGTCGGCGATCACGAGCAGCCCCCACACCAGCGCCATCGTGAACGCCACCAGCACCGGCAGCACCACGGCCGTCTCCGCCGTCACGAACCCGCGGTCCGCCCCGCGCCCCCGCTCACATCCGCGCACCGAGGGCCCGTTTCACGATGTCCTGGAGTTCTGCGCTGACCTCTCCGCTCGTCACGACCGCGTAGAGAACCGCGGCGAACCCGACGGCGGCGATGATCCCCATCGCGTACTCCGAGGTGACCATTCCCGCGTCCCGGCGCAGCGCCTTCCGCACTTTCCCGTACATCCCGACTCCTAGGTATTCCGAAGCATTCCGCATTCCGATGTTCTGATCACTGGACGACCCGTATCGCCTCTTTCATCCACCACCCCCTCGCATCACCCCGCCGGCCAGCCCGATCACCACGGGCAGTACGCCGACCGCGATGAACGCGGGCAGGAAGCACAGCCCCACCGGTGCCGAGATCAACACGGCCGCCCGCCGGGCCCGCTCGGTCGCGCCCCTGGCCCATTCCGCGCGGGCGTCCGCCGCGAGCCGGGCGACCGGGGCGGCCGCCGGCAGGCCGGACTCCGCCGCGCGCTCCAGCAGCCGGGCCAGGGCCGCGGCTCCCGGCAGCGCCGCCAACCGCTGCCAGGCGTCGGCCGGTTCGCCGCCCAGCCGGACCTCCGCGGCACCCCGGGCGAGCCCTTCACCGACCGGGCCGCCGAGCGCCTCGCCGACGGCCTGGGCGGCGACCGCGGGGGCCGCCCCGGCGGCGATGCAGGCGGCCAGCAGGTCGGAGGCGAGCGGGAGCTGACGGGCGGCCCGGGACGCCTCGGCCTCGGCCGCCCGTGCCGCGTCCGCCTCGCGGGACCGCAGGCGCCACAGCGCCGCCGCGACGCCCAGCCCGACCAGCAGGCCGACGACCCCGCCGACCAGCGCCCAGCCGCCGCACACCACACCGGCCACCGGCAGCCACCGGCGGACGGCACGGCCGCTGCCGGACCGCCGCTCCGGCAGCTCCAGGCCCAGCAGTTCGGCCGCCCTGCGCCGGGCCAGGCGGCCACGTCCCGCGGTCCACAGCCGCCACGCGGGCCAGCCCGCGGCCGACAGCGCCAGGGCCGCCGTCCCCGGCCCGAGATCCGCTGTCATACCGCCTCAGCTCCTCGCACGATCCGGGCCGCCCACCACATCCCGGCGCCCTCGAACACGGCTCCGGCGGCCAGGCAGCCCAGCCCGGCCCCGGTGTGCAGCAGCACGCGCAGCGGGTCGGCGCCCATGGCCGAGCCGAGCAGCAGACCGAGGGCGGGCAGCGCGGCGAGGAGCACCACGGTGGCCCGGGCGCCGGACAACTGGGCGCGCAGATCGGCGCGCTGGTCCCGTTCGGCGCGCAGAGCCGTCTCCAGACGGCCGAGCCCCGCCGCGAGCCCGGCGCCCTGGTCGACGGCCACCCGCCAGCACGCGGCGAGCCCCAGCAGGCCGTCGGCGCCCGGCCGGCGTGCGGCCGTCACGAGGGCGGCCGGGACGTCTCCGCCGAAGCGGGCCGCCGCCACCACGGCCGCCCGGGCCTCGCCGAGCCCGCCGGAGTCCCGCGCGGCCCGCAGCAGCGCCTCGCCGGGCTGCCGTCCGGCGCGCAGCTCACCGGCGAGCGTCCCGCAGAAAGCGATCACCGCGTCCGCACGTGCCTGCCGGATCCGGGCGGCCCTCCGGGCCAGCCGCAGCCGGCGCAGCACCGGCACCCCGGCCGCCCCGGCGAGGACCGGAATCACCGAGGCGGCGACCAGGGCCAGCGCGATGCCGGCGGCCAGGGCCCACCACTCGCCCCGCCAGCGGGCGCGCAGCCGCCGCAGTTCCCCGGCCGTCCGCTCCCAGGAAGGCGGTCCGGCCGCCATCGCCCCGCCTCCGGCGAGCAGCAGTCGGGCCCGCCGTACCTCGCGCTGCCGCTCGGCCAGGAGCCACGCCAGGACTCCCCCGCACATCACGGCCGCACCGACCGTCGTCTCACCCATCGCACACAGCCCTTCCGGCTCGCAGATCACGTTCGTCACTTCGCAGCAGCTCCCGCAGCCGCTCCCACCCCGGTTCGCGCTCGAAGGCCTCCGTCCCCCAGCGCAGGGCCGGCACCGTCCGCACCAGACCCGAGGAGTCCCGCTCCAGGACGTGCACCTCGGCGATCCGTCGCCGGCCGGCGCGGTCCCGCACGAGGTGCAGCACCACCGACAGCGCGGCCGCCAACTGGCTGTGCAGGGCCGCCCGGTCGAGTCCGGCGGCCGTACCGAGCGCTTCCATCCGGGCGGGGACGTCCGCGGCCGCGTTGGCGTGCACCGTGCCGCAGCCGCCCTCGTGCCCGGTGTTGAGCGCGGCCAGCAGGTCGACGACCTCGGGGCCGCGCACCTCGCCGACGACCAGCCGGTCAGGGCGCATCCGCAGTGCCTGCCGGACCAGGTCCTCCAGGGTGACCAGACCGGCGCCCTCCTGGTTGGCGGGTCTCGTCTCCAGCCGTACGACGTGCGGGTGTTCGGGCCGCAGCTCCGCCGAGTCCTCGGCGAGCACGATCCGCTCCCCCGGGCCGACCAGGCCGAGCAGGGCACTGAGCAGGGTCGTCTTCCCGGTGCCGGTGCCCCCGCTCACCAGGAACGAGAGCCGGGCCGCCAGCAGCGCGCGCAGGATCAGGTCGCCGCCCGGCGGCACGGTCCCGGCCGCCACCAGTTCGCCGAGCGTGAAAGCCCGCGGTCGCACCACCCGCAGCGACAGGCAGGTGCAGCCGACGGCCACCGGTGGCAGCACCGCGTGCAGGCGGGTGCCGTCGGGCAGCCGGGCGTCCGCCCAGGGCCGGGCGTCGTCCAGGCGCCGGCCGGCCACCGCGGCCAGGCGCTGCGCGAGCCGCCGTACGGCCGCGGCGTCCGGGAAGGCGACCGGGGTCAGTTCCAGTCCGCCGCCGCGGTCCACCCAGACACGGTCCGGGGCCGAGACCAGGACGTCGGTGACCGTGGGGTCGGCGAGCAGGGGTTCCAGCGGGCCGCTGCCGATCAGTTCGGAGCGCAGCCGCTCGGCCGCTCCGAGGACCTCGGCGTCGCCGAGCACCCGGCCCTGTGCGCGCAGCGCCTGCGCCACGCGCGCGGGCGTCGGTTCGGCGCCGTGTTCGGCGAGCCAGCGCCTGACCCCGTCGAGCAGGGCCGGCCCTTCGGCCGCCGCCGTGCCGGGCCTCATACGCCACCCGCCTCGACGAGCGTGCGCTCCCAGAAGCCCTTGCAGAAGCGGGCCAGCGGTCCGCGTGCGGCGGAGCCAGGGGGTTTCCGGTTCGGGCGGGACAGGCCGGGTTCGGCGGGCACTTCGCCGGCCAGCGGCAGGCCGAGCAGCCGGGCCACCTCGCGGTCGTCCAGTCCCGGCGCGTAGGGGCCCCGTACCGCCACCCGCAGATCGCGCACGACCATGCCGACGGTGGCCGCCACCCGGCCCGCCGCAGCGATCGCCCGGATCTCGGCGGGGACCACCAGGACGGCGAGGTCGAGCTGGGTGAGGACTTCGGCGACCTCGTCGTCCAGGCGGCGCGGCAGGTCGACGACGACCGTGCCGCCACGCCTGCGGACGGCGGCGAGCACCGCGCGGACGGCGGGCGGCGGAACGGCCACGCTGTCGCCGCGGTCCCAGCTGAGGATCCGCAGCGAGTGGAGTTCGGGCAGCGACTCCTCCAGCGCGCCGCTGCCGAGCCTGCCGCGCGAGGCGGCGAACGCGGGCCAGCGCAGCCCCTCGGTCGTCTCGGCGCCGAGGAGGACGTCGATGCCGCCGCCCAGCGGATCCGCGTCCACCAGGAGGGTGCGCAGTCCTTCTCGCGCCGAGGTGACGGCGAGCGCGCAGGCGAGCGTGGAGGCTCCGGCCCCGCCCCGGCCGCCGATCACCCCGACGGTGAGGGCCGGTCGGCCCACGCCCTCGACGACGTCGGCGATCCGGTCCACGAGCCACTGCTCGCCGTCCGGCAGCATCAGGACGTGGTCGGCGCCGATCTGCACGGCGCGCTTCCACACGTCGGGGTCGTCCTGGTCCTGGCCGACCAGCACCACCCCGCGTCGGCGCGTGGCTCCGCGCACCCGGCAGGCGGCGTCGTCACCGACGAGGACGAGCGGGGCGGACTCCCAGCCGCCGCCGCGTTCCGGCAGTCCGTGGTGCACCTCGGGTTTGGCGCCGGCCGCCGCGCACAGGCGCAGCAGGTCGTCGAGGAGTTCGGCGTCCTCGGTGACGATCATCGGTCGTCCGGGTCGTCCCGGGGCGGCGGACGGTGATTCGTAGGTGACAGTTCCGGCCACGTGAGGTTCCCCCTCGGCTGTGTTCGTGCGTGCGGCCTCCAGGGCCGCGCGATTCCCATACGTGTGGAGAACCGGCTTGCGGTCTCCCTGTGCACGGCCGACAGAAACCGGCCATGGGCGCCCGACAAACGGAACCGGCCATGAACTCGCCGCCCGTCGGAGCGCGCTGGAATCACGGTGCGACGAACCCGGAAATCGTGTGGATCTTGGTCGAAAACTGTGGACAAGACGACGGCTGTGAATATCGCCGTCACCCATACCGGTGAGGCCTGTTCTGGGCGCTGTGCGACTTCCACAGCGCAGCGCGACGACTACCCAGAGTGATGAATCATGGGTGCACGAAAGGCCGGGCGGCAGCCGCCCGGCCAAGGCTTCGACATCTGGAGAGGAGGGGAAAAACCCGTCCGGACATGCGACGACCCCCACCGGGGGGGAGAGTGGGGGTCGTCTCCACGGCCGACTCGGGGGGGGAGGAGCCGGACCGGGTTAGCACGGTCGCGAACGATCCGTGACTTCCATGGTGTACCCGAGAGCCCTCTCAGGCAAACCCACGCGCCCCACCTTACGCCGAATGGTGGGCGCCTATGCTCGGGGACGTGGAAAACCACTCCTTGCCCCGCACAGCGGCCTTCTTTGACCTGGACAAGACGGTCATTGCGAAGTCGAGCACGCTCACCTTCAGCAAGTCGTTCTACCAAGGCGGTCTGATCAACCGCAGGGCGGCGCTGCGCACCGCGTACTCCCAGTTCGTGTTCCTGGTCGGCGGTATGGACCACGACCAGATGGAGCGCACCCGCGCCTACCTGTCCGGTCTGGTCCGTGGCTGGAATGTCCAGCAGGTCAAGGAGATCGTCGCCGAGACCCTGCACGACCTGATCGACCCGATCATCTACGACGAGGCCGCCTCCCTCATCGAGGCCCATCACCGGGCCGGCCGGGACGTCGTCATCGTCTCCACCTCGGGCGCCGAGGTGGTCGAGCCGATCGGCGAACTGCTGGGGGCCGACCGGGTGGTGGCCACCCGCATGGTCGTCGGCGACGACGGCTGCTACACGGGCGAGGTGGAGTACTACGCCTACGGCCCGACCAAGGCCGAGGCGGTCCGGGAGCTGGCCGTCTCCGAGGGGTACGACCTCGACCGGAGCTACGCGTACAGCGATTCGGCGACCGACCTGCCGATGCTCCAGGCGGTCGGGAACCCGCACGCGGTGAACCCGGACCGCGCCCTGCGCCGCGAGGCGCTCGGACGCGGCTGGCCGATCCTGGACTTCCACCGCCCGGTCCGGCTCAAGCAGCGGATCCCCGCACCCCCGCGGCCCGCCCTGGTCGCCGCGGCGGCGATAGGAGCGGCTGCGGCCACGGCGGGTCTGGTCTGGTACGCGAGCCGGCGCCGGAACACCGTCGCCTGAACGGCCGCACCGGCCTCCCTTTTCACCCGTTCAGCGCACCGAAGAGCATTTCACACTCTTCAGTCCGACTTTGAGCGCAAAAGTAAAGAACTGCAGGCAGGGGTTCCGCTTGCCCCGGGCTTGCAGTACAAAGGGTTTAGCGGCCCGCGAGACCCGAGGACATCCGAGAGGATCACCTTTTCCAACGCATTCGGCCCCACGGACCCAGCATGGACACCGGGCACCCACGCGACGTCGACCCGTCGATTACGGGCCAGCCGCACCAGGTGACGGGCAGAGTTCCCGACCTGATGGGCGAACTTCGAGGACGCTTGGTAACCCGGTGAACATGCCAGCGGCGGTACGAGTCCTCGTACCGCCGCAACCCGTTGGGGCAGACCCTCCGGCCCTGCCGGACCGCTACGCCGCGCCGCGCTGAAGCGCCTCGCAGACCGCGGTCGACTCCCGGACACCCAGCTCTACCGCGCGGCCGCAGTGCGCGATCCAGGCCGCCATGCCGTCCGGGGTGCCCGAGACGTACCCCTCCAGCGCGGCCACGTAGGAAGCCCGGCCCTGTTCGGCGTGGCCGACCTCGGCCGGGCAGATCGACTTGGGGTCGAGGCCGCTGCCGATCAGCACGATCCGTTCGGCCGCGCGGGCGACCAGCCCGTTGTGCGAGGTGAAGGGCCGCAGCGCGAGCAGTTCGCCGTGCACCACGGCGGCCGTCACCAGCGCCGGCGCGGAACTCTCCGCGATGATCAGCCCGGAGAGCCCCTCCAGGCGCCCCGACACCTCGTCGGCGCTCGGCAGCGGCAGCTCGATCAGCGGTTCGTCGACGCCTTCACCGGCCCGGCGCGGCCGGCCGACCTCGTCGCCGGCGGTCGCGGCCGCCACCAGGTGCAGCCGGGCCAGCACGCGCAGCGGCGACTGCCGCCAGACGGAGAGCAGTTGACCGGCCTCCGCGGTCAGCCGCAGCGCCGCGCCCACCACCCGCGCCTCGCCGTCGGCACCGAAGTCGGAGCGCCGCCGCACCTCCTCCAGCGCCCAGTCGGCCCCGGACAGCGCCGCACTGCCCCGGGCGCCGCGCAGCGCGGCCTCGGACGTGACGGCGTGGCTGCGGCGCCGCATGACCCGGTGCCCGTAGACCCGGTCCACGGCCTTGCGCACGGACTCCACGGACTCGGCCACTCCGGGCAGCGAGCCCAGGGCCGCGAGCGGATCGGCGGTCGCACGTGTCGTACTCATGAGTACGACCCTACGCATCCCCTGCCCGGCACTCCACGAAGGAGTGGTCTTCTTCACTTCGCCTGACACGTACAGCTATCACACGACTACTCTTCGTGAACATGAAAATTGCTTTCGTCGGGAAGGGCGGCAGTGGCAAGACCACGCTCTCCTCCCTGTTCATCCGGCATCTCGCCGCCGCCGGCGCGCCGGTCGTCGCCGTCGACGCCGACATCAACCAGCACCTGGGCCCCGCGCTCGGACTCGACGAGACGGAGTCGGCGGCACTGCCCGCGATGGGCGACCGGCTCTCCTTGATCAAGGACTACCTGCGCGGCAACAACCCGCGCATCGCCTCCGCCGCCACGATGATCAAGACCACCCCGCCCGGCGAGGGCTCCCGGCTGGTCCGGGTCCGGGAACCCAATCCGGTCTACGACGCCTGTGCGCGCCCCGTGGAACTCGACGGCGGCGCCGTCCGTTTGATGGTCACGGGGTCCTTCACGGACGCCGACCTGGGAGTCGCCTGCTACCACTCCAAGACGGGCGCGGTGGAGCTGTTCCTGAACCACCTGGTCGACGGCCCGGACGAGTACGTCGTGGTCGACATGACGGCCGGTTCGGACTCCTTCGCCTCCGGCATGTTCACCCGCTTCGACATCACGTTCCTCGTCGCCGAACCGACCCGGAAGGCTGTCTCCGTCTACCGCCAGTACAAAGACTACGCCCGGGACTTCGGCGTCGTCCTGAAGGTCGTCGGCAACAAGGTGCAGGGTCAGGACGACATCGACTTCCTGCGCGCGGAGGTAGGGGACGACCTGCTGGTCACGGTCGGGCACTCGGACTGGGTGCGCGCCATGGAGAAGGGCCGTCCGCCCCGCTTCGAGCTCCTCGAGGACGCCAACTCCCTCGCTCTGCGCAGCCTGAAGACCGCGGCCGACGCCACGTACGGCCTGCGGGACTGGGAGCGCTACACCCGGCAGATGGCGCACTTCCACCTGAAGAACGCCCAGTCGTGGGGCAACGAGCGCACCGGGGTCGACCTGGCGGCCCAGATCGACCCCGGTTTCGTGCTCGGCGAGGGTGTGGCGGCGCCCGTCTGACGGAGGTGGGCACTCCGCCGGCGGGACGCCGCGCCCGCCCGCCGGTTACTGCTTGACCGCCGGCGCCCCGGGCACCCCCTTCGGCGCCGGGGCGGGCCGCCCGGAGAGGAAGGACGCCCAGCCCTGCCGCGGGGCCTCGCCCACCTCGAGGGTGCGCAGCCTCGCCAGGACCTTCGGGTCCTGGGCGTCCAGCCAGTCGGCCAGCTGGTGGAAGGAGACACAGCGCACCTCGGGCTTGTTGCAGACGTTCTCGACGACGTCGTCGATGGCCCGCATGTAGGTGCCGCCGTTCCAGGACTCGAAGTGGTTGCCGATGACGAGCGGTGCGCGGTTGCCGTTATAGGCCCGGTTGAAGCCCTGGATCAGTCCGTCACGCATCTGGTCGCCCCAGTAGTCGTACTTGTCGGGGTCGCCCTGGGTGGAGGTGCCGGACTGGTTGACCATGAAGTTGTAGTCCATGGTCAGCTGCTCGAAGGTGTGGCCCGGGAAGGGGACGAGCTGCATCGACAGATCCCACAGCCCTTCGCGCTTCTTGGGCCAGACCTGGTCGTTGACGCCGCTGGTGTCGTAGCGGAAGCCCAGCTGGCTCGCCGCCTTCACGAAGTTCTTCTGCCCTTCCAGGCAGGGGGTGCGGGCCCCGATGAGCTCCTTGTCGTAGTCGAAGGGCAGCGGCGCGGCGTCCTTCTTGCCCGTGTTGGTCTTCCAGCTCTTCACGAACCGCTTGGCCTGGGCGATCTCGCTCTTCCACTCGGCCACCGACCACTCGCCGACACCCCCGTCGGGGCCGCAGAAGTGCCCGTTGAAGTGGGTGCCGATCTCGTTGCCCTCCAGCCAGGCGAGCCGTAGCTGCTTGACGGTGTCGGAGATGCCCTGCTCGTCGTTGAAGCCGATCTCGGAGCGGCCGGGAGAGTGCTGCGGCGGACGGTAGAGGTCACGTTTCTCCTCGGGCAGCATGTAGACGCCGCTGAGGAAGTACGTCATGGTCGCGTTGTTCTCCTTGGAGATCTTGCGGAAGTGCGAGAACAGCTTCTGGCTGTCCTCGCCCGCGCCGTCCCAGGAGAACACCACGAACTGCGGGGGCTTCTCGCCCGGCTTGAGCTTCTCCGGCCGGGGCAGATGGGGCTGCGCGCCGGTGTAGGAGGTGGATCCGTCGCCGATCAGACGGACCAGGCTCTGGGGCGCCGGTGCTCCCTTCTCCGGACCGGGCGCCCCTTCCTTGGTGTGGGTGCCGGTCGCGCAGCCCGCCAGCGACGCGGCACAGGCCGCGGCGGCCACGGCGCCGACGGCGATCCTCTGGGTGGCGGCCAATTCCGCCCACCTTCTTCCTTCTCTCGGCGAACGCCGATCACGGCGTTTTATGGCGGTGTGCCGGATACGTGCCGACAGCGCCGCCAAGGTCGCATGGGACCGAGAGAGGGATTAATACGACAAGCCGATGAACTGCTCACTTCACCCATGGAGGTGAAGGGGTGCCCCATTTGCGCAGAACATCCATGCCTGACCTTTACTTTGCATTACGATTCGTTTACCGAGTGTTGATTCATCCCGCCACTGCACGCCCGTGACCCACGGCCGCGACCACGCCCCGGCCCGCTGGCGAGGGGACCCCTGTTCCGCGACCGCGCTGCCCCGGAGGAGACGGGAAACATGTCGTCAGCCTGCGTACCCACCCAACCCGAGAACCTCGGCCCGGCCCGTTCCGGAGCCCCGGCCGAGGCCACGAGTCCCCAGCCCGTCGAGCACGCCGGCCGGGCGCCGGCTCCGGCCGGCCCGTCGCGCCGCGGCCCGCGGATCGAGGGCGCCGACCTGTCCGCGTCCGTCTCGGTCTTCCTGATCGCCCTGCCGCTCTCCCTCGGCATCGCCCTCGCCACCGGCGCACCGCTGCAGGCAGGGCTGGTCGCGGCGGCCGTCGGCGGCCTGGTCGCCGGGCGGCTCGCCGGCTGCCCGCTCCAGGTCAGCGGCCCGGCCGCCGGGCTCACGGTGGTCACCGCCGACCTCATCCACCGTTACGGCTGGCGGGCCACCTGCGGCATCACCGTCCTCGCGGGCCTGGCCCAACTCGGCCTGAGCTGCCTGCGCGTGGCCCGTACCGCGCTCGCCGTCAGCCCGGCCGTGGTGCACGGCATGCTCGCGGGCATCGGTGTCACCATCGCCGTCGCCCAGGTGCACATCGTGCTCGGCGGCAACCCGCAGAGCGCGGTCCTCGACAACGTCCTGGCGCTGCCCGCCCAGTTGGCGCACCTGCATCCGGCCGCCGTGGCGATGAGCGCGCTGACCCTGGCCCTGCTGTTCGGCTGGCCCCGGATCCCCGGCAGAGCGGGCCGCGTGCTGCGCACGGTTCCGGCGGCCCTGGTCGCCGTCGCCGGTGCCACCGCGACCGCCTCGCTCACCGGACTCGCCCTGCCCCGGGTCGACCTGCCGTCCTGGAGCAGCCACGCCCTGGCCGGGCTCCCCGAGGGGCCGGTCCTCGGCCTGGTCGCCGCCGTGCTCACCACCACGCTGGTGTGCAGCGTGCAGTCGCTGCTCGGCGCGGTCGCCGTGGACAAGCTGGTGGCCGGCCGCTCCGGACCCCAGTCCCGCATCGGCCGTTCCGACCTGGACCGCGAGCTGCTCGGCCAGGGCGCGGCCAACATCGTCTCCGGAGCGCTCGGCGGGCTGCCGGTCGCGGGCGTGGCGGTGCGCAGTTCGGCGAACGTGCAATCCGGCGCCGTCAGCCGGAACTCCACGATGCTGCACGGCGTTTTCGTAGTAGCCGCCGCGCTGCTGATGGTCCCCGTCCTGGACCTCATCCCGCTCGCCTCGCTCGCCGCCCTGGTGATGGCCGTCGGCATCCAGATGGTGTCCCTGCACCACATCCGCACGGTGACCCGCCACCGTGAGGTCGCGGTGTACGCCGTCACCACACTCGGCGTGGTGCTGGTCGGCGTCCTGCAGGGCGTGCTCCTCGGGGTCGCGGTGGCCGTCGCCCTCGCCCTGCGCCGTCTGGCCCACACCCGCATCACCCATGAAGAGGAGGAAGGAGTCCACCGTGTGCACGTGAGAGGACAGCTGACGTTCCTGGCGGTGCCCCGGCTCAGCAGGGCCCTGCATCTCGTCCCTCAGGGCGCCCGGGCCGTGGTCGAGTTGGACGGCTCGTTCATGGACCACGCGGCCTACGAGTCGCTGCGGGACTGGCACAGGGCCCACACCGCGCGGGGCGGTTCGGCCGAGCTGACCGGCTGCCGGGTGGGCGTGCGCTCACCGGAGTACGGACACGGACCGGGGCGGGGAGGAAAGCGGGAGCAGGAGCGAGGACCGGAGCGGGAGCCGGACCTCGGGTCGCGTCCCGGGCTCCGGGCGGGTCGCGGCGACGGTGCGGGACCCGTCGCGCCGGCCCTCGCCCGCTGGGGCGGCGCCAGACCGGCCGGTTCGGGCCATGAACTCGCCGACGGGATCGAAGTGTTCCAGCGCGAGACCGCGCCCCTGGTGCGGGAGGAGCTGGCCCGGCTGGCGCGCGAGGGACAGCGGCCGTCGCAGCTCTTCCTCACCTGCGCCGACTCCCGGCTCGTCACATCGATGATCACCTCCAGTGGTCCTGGCGACCTCTTCGTGGTCCGCAACGTCGGCAACCTGGTCCCCCTCCCGGGCGAGGACAACGGCGACGACTCGGTGGCGGCCGCGATCGAGTACGCGGTGGACGTGCTGAAGGTGCGCTCCATCACGGTGTGCGGGCACTCCGGATGCGGGGCGATGCAGGCGCTGCTGGCTTCCGGGTCCGCGGACGGCACGAGTCCGCTCGGGCGCTGGCTGCGGCACGGGCTGCCGAGCCTGGCCCGGCTGGCCGAGGACGGAGCGCCTGAAGTGCGGCTGACCGGGCGGGCGGCGGCGGACACGGCGGAGCGGCTCTGCCTGGCCAACGTGGTCCAGCAGCTGGACCATCTGCGGGCCCACGAGTCGGTGTCGCGGGCGCTGGCGGCAGGCGAACTGGAACTGCACGGGATGTACTTCCATGTGGGCGAGGCGCAGTCCTATCTGCTGCGCCGGGCCGACGGCGAGGGCGAGGGAGGGGTGTTCGAGGGGGTGGCGGGCGCCGGGGAGCTGCGGGGCCCGGCCTGAGGGACGGCGGTGCGGGGCCTGCCGGTGCCGTCCAGGCCGTCACCGGCGGGCTCCGCGCACACCGTCGCACCCAACAGGTCTAAACCAATTTTTCGACGGCCCTTGTCACCGGACCCCCAGGTCTGATGAGCTGTGGCCTGGGACACAACGGACACCCTTGGAAAGGGAGATGTCGTGAGCAACGAAAGCCTGGCCAACCTCTTGAAGGAGGAGCGACGCTTCGCGCCGCCCGCTGACCTGGCCGCGAATGCCAATGTCACGGCCGAGGCGTACGAACAGGCCAAGGCTGACAGGCTCGGCTTCTGGGCCGAGCAGGCCCGCCGGCTGACCTGGGCCAAGGAGCCGACCGAGACGCTGGACTGGTCGAACCCGCCGTTCGCCAAGTGGTTCAAGGACGGCGAGCTGAACGTCGCGTACAACTGCGTGGACCGGCACGTGGAGGCCGGCCACGGCGACCGGGTCGCCATCCACTTCGAGGGCGAGCCGGGCGACAGCCGCGCCATCACCTACGCGGAGCTGAAGGACGAGGTCTCCAAGGCGGCCAACGCGCTGCTGGAGCTCGGAGTCAGGAAGGGCGACCGGGTCGCGGTCTACATGCCGATGATCCCGGAGACGGCGATCGCCATGCTCGCCTGCGCCCGGATCGGCGCCGCCCACTCCGTGGTCTTCGGCGGCTTCTCGGCGGACGCGCTCGCCACCCGCATCCAGGACGCGGACGCCAGGGTGGTCATCACCTCCGACGGCGGCTACCGGCGCGGCAAGCCGTCCGCGCTCAAGCCGGCCGTGGACGAGGCGGCCGCGAAGGCCGGCAACGTCGAGCACGTACTGGTCGTACGGCGCACCGGGCAGGAAGTGGCCTGGGACGAGACGCGGGACGTGTGGTGGCACGAGATCGTGGACCGGCAGCCGGCCGAGCACACGCCCGAGGCCTTCGACGCCGAACACCCGCTGTTCATCCTGTACACGTCCGGTACGACGGGCAAGCCGAAGGGCATCCTGCACACCTCGGGCGGCTACCTCACCCAGGCGTCGTACACGCACTGGGCGGTGTTCGACCTCAAGCCGGAGACGGACGTGTACTGGTGCACGGCCGACGTCGGCTGGGTGACCGGCCACTCGTACATCGTGTACGGACCGCTGGCCAACGGCGCGACGCAGGTGATGTACGAGGGCACTCCGGACACCCCGCACCAGGGCAGGTTCTGGGAGATCGTGCAGAAGTACGGGGTGACGATCCTGTACACCGCGCCCACCGCGATCCGGACGTTCATGAAGTGGGGCGACGACATCCCCGCGAAGTTCGACCTGTCCTCCCTGCGGGTGCTGGGTTCGGTGGGCGAGCCGATCAACCCCGAGGCCTGGATCTGGTACCGCAAGCACATCGGCGCGGACAAGACCCCCATCGTGGACACCTGGTGGCAGACCGAGACCGGCGCGATGATGATCTCGCCGCTGCCGGGCGTCACCGCGACCAAGCCCGGTTCCGCGCAGACCCCGCTGCCCGGCATCTCGGCGACCGTGGTGGACGACGAGGCGCACGAGGTGCCCAACGGAGGTGGCGGCTACCTGGTGCTGACCGAGCCGTGGCCGTCGATGCTGCGCACCATCTGGGGCGACGACCAGCGGTTCCTGGACACCTATTGGTCGCGCTTCGAGGGCACGTACTTCGCCGGTGACGGGGCGAAGAAGGACGACGACGGCGACATCTGGCTGCTCGGCCGGGTGGACGACGTCATGCTGGTCTCCGGGCACAACATCTCGACGACCGAGGTGGAGTCCGCGCTGGTGTCGCACCCGTCGGTCGCCGAGGCGGCCGTGGTCGGCGCGGCGGACGAGACGACCGGGCAGGCGATCGTCGCCTTCGTGATCCTGCGGGGCACGGCGAACGCCGAGGACGAGGGCCTCGTCAACGAACTCCGCAACCACGTCGGCGCCACGCTCGGCCCCATCGCCAAGCCCAAGCGGGTCCTGCCGGTGGCGGAACTGCCGAAGACCCGCTCCGGCAAGATCATGCGCCGGCTGCTCCGCGACGTCGCGGAGAACCGCCAGCTCGGCGACGTGACCACGCTGACCGACTCCACGGTCATGGACCTCATCCAGGCGAAGCTCCCGGCGGCGCCCAGCGAGGACTGACCCCGGTCGACGGTCCCGGAGGGGCGCCCGGCGCGGACGCGCCGGGCGCCCCTTTTGCCCCTACCGTGAGACTCGTCTGGCAACCACCGGCACACCTTAGGTAACCTAAGTAATGCAGCGTGTCTCTCAAGGTGTGCCGGGAAGTCTGGTCGGCAGTAGTTCAGTCCTGCCCACCGACCGGAGGTCCCCGTGTCCGCGCCCCGCACCACGCCCGTCCGCAGGGTCCTCGGGCGGCTCTCACTGCCCGAGCGGACCTTCGTCGCCGATGCGCTGCGGACCGAGACCGTCGGCGGCGTGCTCCTGCTGTGCGCCGCCGTGGCCGCACTGGTCTGGGCGAACATCCCCGCACTGCACCGGAGCTACGAGGCGGCCGGTGACTTCCACCTCGGCCCCGGCGCCCTCGGCCTGAACCTCTCCGTCACCCACTGGGCCGCCGACGGCCTGCTCGCCGTCTTCTTCTTCGTCGCCGGGATCGAGCTCAAGCGCGAACTGGTGGCAGGCGACCTGCGCGACCCGAAGGCGGCCGCGCTGCCGGTGGTCGCCGCCCTGTGCGGCATGGCCGTACCGGCACTCGTGTACACCCTCACCAACCTGACCGGCGGCGGCTCCACCCACGGCTGGGCGGTGCCCACGGCGACCGACATCGCCTTCGCGCTCGCCGTGCTGGCGGTCATCGGCACCTCGCTGCCGGGCGCGCTGCGCGCCTTCCTGCTCACCCTCGCGGTCGTCGACGACCTGTTCGCCATCCTGATCATCGCGGTCTTCTTCACCGCCCGGATCGACTTCGCCGCGCTCGGCGGCGCGTTCCTCGGTCTGGCCGTCTTCTGGCTGCTGCTGCGCAAGGGCGTGCGCGGCTGGTACGTGTACGTGCCGCTCGCCGTCGTCATCTGGGCGCTGATGTACAACAGCGGTGTGCACGCGACCATCGCCGGCGTCGCCATGGGCCTGATGCTGCGCTGCACCACCCGGGAGGGCGAACGGCACTCGCCCGGCGAGCGCATCGAGCATCTGGTGCGGCCTCTGTCGGCGGGGCTCGCGGTGCCCCTGTTCGCGCTCTTCAACGCCGGAGTGACGGTGTCGGGAGGGGCGCTCGGGGACGTGTTCCGCAAGCCGGAGACGCTCGGGGTGGTCCTCGGTCTGGTGGTGGGCAAGACCGTCGGGATCTTCGGCGGGACCTGGCTGACCGCACGTTTCACCCGCGCCTCGCTCAGCGAGGACCTGGCCTGGGGCGACGTCTTCGCGGTCGCCTCGCTCGCCGGAATCGGCTTCACCGTCTCGCTGCTCATCGGCGAACTCGCCTTCACCGGTGACGCCGTGCTCACCGACGAGGTCAAGGCCGCCGTGCTCTGCGGCTCGCTGATCGCGGCCCTGTGCGCCACGGTGCTGCTGAAGATCCGCAATGCCCGCTACCGGCGGCTGGTCGAGGCCGAGGAACGCGACGAGGACCTCGACGGCATCCCGGACGTCTACGAGCAGGACGACCCGGCGTACCACCTGCGGATGGCGGAGATCTACGACCGGAAGGCCGCCGAACACCGTCGGACAGCGGCCGAGAAGGCCGGGCGGTCCGCCGGGCAGGGGCCGACGGAGTCCGGGAACGGGCACGACTCGCTTGCCTAAGTACCGGGCGGGGCAGGCGCGCAGGGCAACCGTCCGGCATGATCTGACGAGACGGTACAAAAGACGATGACACGTACGCAGAGGGAGACCGCGATGAGCGCACCCGACGGCAGCCCGGTCGGTGCCGAACGCAGCATCGGCCAGTTGTTCGCCTCGGCCACGGCCGAGATGTCGGCGCTGGTGCACGACGAGATCGCGCTGGCCAAGGCCCAGCTGAAGCAGGACGTCAAGCGGGGCGCGACGAGCGGCGGCGCTTTCTCGGTGGCCGGCGCGCTGCTGCTGTTCTCCCTGCCGATGCTCAACTTCGCGCTGGCCTACGGCATTCGGACCTGGAGCAACTGGAACCTGGCGATCTGCTTCCTGCTCTCCTTCGCGGCGAACGTCCTGGTGGCCGTCGCCCTCGCGCTGATCGGCGTGGTGTTCGCGAAGAAGGCCAAGAAGGGCCAGGGCCCGCAGAAGGTGGCCGCGTCGATGAAGGAGTCGGCGGGCGTACTGCAGAACGCCAAGCCGCATCCGCGTCCGGCGCTGCCGAGGGACGACATGCCCGCCATCGAGGCTGTGGGACGCTCGTCGTCATGAGCGATCCCGCCCCCTCGGCCGTACGGCTCGAAGGCCCCTGGACCCACCGGGACGTCGCCGCGAACGGCGCGCGTTTCCACATCGCCGAACTCGGCGACGGCCCGCTGGTCATGCTGGTGCACGGTTTCCCGGAGTTCTGGTGGACCTGGCGGCACCAGCTGGTCGCGCTCGCCGACGCGGGCTTCCGGGCCGTGGCCATGGACCTCAGGGGCGTCGGCGGCAGCGACCGGACCCCGCGCGGCTACGATCCGGCCAACCTCGCCCTGGACATCACCGGCGTGATCCGCTCCCTCGGCGAGCCGGACGCCGCGCTGGTCGGCCACGACCTGGGCGGCTACCTGGCGTGGACGGCGGCCGCCATGCGTCCCAAGCTGGTACGACGGCTCGCGGTGGTCTCCATGCCGCACCCGCGGCGCTGGCGCTCGGCGATGCTCAGGGACCGCAGGCAGTCCGCCGCCGCCGCCTACGTCTGGGGCTTCCAGCGGCCGTGGATCCCCGAGCGGCAGCTCACCGCCGACGACGGCGCGCTGGTCGGCCGGCTGATCCGGGACTGGTCGGGCCCGCGGCTGCCCGAGGACGAGGCGGTGGAGACGTACCAGCGGGCCATGTGCATCCCCTCCACCGCGCACTGCGCGATCGAGCCGTACCGCTGGCTGGTGCGTTCGCTGGCCCGTCCGGACGGCATCCAGTTCAACCGCCGGATGAAGCGTCCGGTGCGCGTCCCGACCTTGCATCTGCACGGTTCCCTGGACCCGGTGGCCCGCACCCGCAGCGCGGCCGGTTCCGGTGAGTACGTCGAAGCCCCTTACCGCTGGCGGCTGTTCGACGGGCTCGGGCACTTCCCGCACGAGGAGGACCCGGTCGCGTTCTCCACCGAACTGATCAGCTGGCTGAAGGATCCCGAACCCGATCGGTGACCATTCGGCCGCGCCCGGTATCCGGACCTGCACACCTGTTCCACGAACAGCCACATGCCTGGCGCATAGGCCGATTGAGGGGCGCGCCGGAGGTTATCGACCTTGGGGCGGGGGCAGACGTCGGGGTATGGGCTGGACGCACGACTACAGTGACGCACCCCGCAACCGCCGTTCGACCGGCGGTCTGACCTCCCATCGAGGAGCCGCTCCGCAGTTGCCGGGCGCGGACCTCAGGGTGGGGATTCCGCACATCCTGCGCCGCCGGGCCCGCTGGGTCTCGGTCCGGCTGCGCCACGCCCGCGCGTGATCACTCACAGGGCGCAGCTGTCGGTACCGACCTGCTGATTCGCGGTACGGCCCCGGGCGATGTCCGCCCGGATCTCGTCGGCGGTGAGGGCGTATCCGGTGTCGGCGTCGTCCAGTGACTTCGCGAAGACGACCCCGTAGACGCGGCCTTCGGGCGTGAGCAGCGGGCCGCCGGAGTTGCCCTGGCGGACGGTCGCGTACAGCGAGTAGACGTCACGGCGGACCGTGCCGCGGTGGTAGATGTCCGGCCCGTTGGCGGAGATACGGCCGCGCACGCGGGCGGCGCGGACGTCGTACGACCCGTTCTCCGGGAACCCGGCGACGATCGCGCTGTCACTGGTCTCGGCGTCCCGCGCGGAGAACTTCAACGCCTTCGCCGGCAGGCTGGGCACGTCGAGCACCGCGATGTCGCGCCGCCAGTCGTAGAGGACGACCTTGGCGTCGTACGTGCGGCCCTCGCCGCCGATCTGGACGGTGGGCTCGTCGACGCCGCCGACCACGTGCGCGTTGGTCATGACACGGCGGTCGGCGAAGACGAAGCCGGTGCCTTCGAGGATCTTGCCGCAGCTCTGCGCGGTGCCCGTCACCTTGACGATGGACCGCTGGGCGGTGGTGGCCACCGCGCTGTTCGCGAGGGCCGGATCGGGCGGCGACACGTTGGTGATCGGCTCGTTGGCGAACGGGCTGAAGACCTGCGGGAAGCCGTTCTGCGCGAGCACCGTGGAGAAGTCCGCGAACCAGGTGTCCGCCTGGTTCGGCAGCGCTCTGGAGACGCCGAGGAGCACCTTGGAGCTGCGGACCTCCTTGCCGAGCGTCGGCAGCGTGGTGCCGGCGAGCGCGGAGCCGATCAGCCAGGCGACCAGCAGCATCGCCAGCACGTTCACCAGCGCGCCACCGGTGGCGTCCAGGGCGCGGGCCGGGGACCAGGTGATGAAGCGGCGCAGCTTGTTGCCCAGGTGCGTGGTCAGGGCCTGCCCGATCGAGGCGCAGACGATGACGACGACCACGGCGACCACCGCCGCGGTCGTGCTCACCTCGGCGTTGTCGGTCACCGCGTCCCAGATCACCGGCAGGACGTAGACGGCGATGAGTCCGCCGCCCAGGAAGCCGATCACCGACAGGATGCCGACGACGAACCCCTGGCGGTAGCCGACGATCGCGAACCACACGGCGGCGACCAGCAACAGGATGTCCAGCACATTCACGGTGGACACCCTGTCATGACCGCCAGTCGAGCGGGACCAGCTTCTCGCGGTCCCAGGAGCGCTCCCATCCCGCGTAGTGCAGCAGCCGGTCGATCACCCCGGCCGTGAACCCCCACACCAAGGTCGATTCGACCAGGAATGCCGGACCCCGGTGGCCGCTGGGGTGCACGGCGGTGGCCCGGTTGGCCGGATTCGTGAGATCCGCCACGGGGACCGTGAACACCTTCGCCGTCTCGTTCGGATCCACCACGCCGACCGGGCTCGGCTCGCGCCACCAGCCCAGCACCGGGGTGACCACGAACTGGCTCACCGGGATGTACAGCCTGGGCAGCACGCCGATGAGCTGCACGCCCGCCGGATCGAGCCCGGTCTCCTCCTCGGCCTCGCGGAGAGCGGCCCGCAGCGGTCCGTCGGTCTTCGGGTCGCCGTCCTCGGGGTCGAGGGCGCCGCCGGGGAAGGAGGGCTGCCCGGCGTGCGAGCGCAGCGAGCCGGCTCGCTCCATGAGCAGCAGCTCAGGGCCCTGCTCGCCCTCTCCGAACAGGATCAGCACGGCCGACTGGCGGCCCGCGCCGTCCTCCGGCGGCAGGAAGCGGCTCAGCTGGAGCGGCTGCACGGTCTCGGCGGCCCGCACCACCGGGTCCAGCCACTCCGGCAGGCCGTCCTTGCTGAGCGCCACGTCCGCGTGCGGATCCTCCGTGTGCGCCTTGCCGCCCTGTGTCATGGCATTCCCCGTCCCGCCCTGCTGCCCCGGCCTGCCCGTTCCAACGCCCGACGACTCCTTGATCGTTCCGTGTCTCGCCCCTCGGAAGGCCCCTAGGGCATGTCCCCCGGATCCGCAGGTCATGTCCCGGATACGGCCCCCAGCGGCGGTGCCGGCCGGCCGCCCGCGTCCAGATACGCCTGCGGCGGCTTCAGCCGCTGCCCCGGGAACCCGCCCTTCTCGTACTTGAGCAGCTTCTTCGCCTTCTCCGGGTCGGTCTCGCCCTCGCCGTAGGCCGGGCAGAGCGGTGCGATGGGGCAGACGCCGCAGGCGGGCTTGCGGGCGTGGCACATCCGGCGGCCGTGCCAGATCACGTGGTGCGAGAGGTCGGTCCACTCGCTCTTCGGGAACAGCGCGCCGACGGCCGCCTCGATCTTGTCGGGTTCGGTCTCCTCGGTCCACCGCCAGCGGCGCACCAGGCGCTGGAAGTGGGTGTCCACGGTGATGCCGGGACGCCCGAAGGCGTTGCCCAGGACGACGAAGGCGGTCTTGCGGCCGACGCCCGGCAGCTTGACGAGGTCTTCGAGCCGCCCCGGCACCTCACCGCCGAACGACTCCACGAGGCCCTTGGAGAGCCCTATCACCGACCTGGTCTTGGCCCGGAAGAAGCCGCAGGGCCGCAGGATCTCCTCGACCTCCTCGGGGTTGGCCTCGGCCAGTTCCTCGGGGGTGGGGTACTTCGCGAACAGCGTCGGGGTGGTCTGGTTGACCCGCAGGTCGGTGGTCTGCGCGGAGAGCACCGTGGCGACCAGGAGCTGGAAGGGATTCTCGAAGTCCAGCTCGGGGTGGGCGTAGGGGTACACCTCGGCGAGTTCGCGGTCGATCCGGCGGGCCCGGCGCACCAGGGCGGTACGCGACTCGGGCTTCCAGGCGACAACCGGCTTCTCGGCGGCGGCCCGACCGGTCGCGGCCTTCTTGGCCGTTGCTTTGTTGGCCGTTGCTTTCTTCGGCGCGGTCTTCGCGGGCGCGGTCTCGGCCGGTGCGACCTTTTTCGCCGGCACGGCCTTGCCTGCCGATGCGGCCGTCTCCGCGGGTACGGCCGCCTCCGCGGATGCCGTCTTCTCCGCCACGGTCTTCTCCGCCACGGTCTTCTTCGCTGACGTCTTCTTCGCTGACGTCGTCTTCGCGGGGGTCTTCTTCACAGCTGCCTTCTTTACGTCCTTTGCCGCCTTCGTCGCCTTTTTTGGCTCAGCCGGGGCAGTATCGGACCCCTGTTCGCCCACGGCGGAATCACGGCGTACAACCACCCGCCCACCCCCCTTGGCCTGTGCTCTCACCGGCGATTTGGACACCCGGCCAGCCTAAAGCCCGGCACCGACATCCGCCCCGACCCCGGAAGATCAGCCCCCGATTGGACCCCTGCCGCTTACCTCCGGACACCTGTGCGGCATCCTTGTGACAGATCACACTGTTTGCATCGTCCGGCAAAATGGGGAGCACGGTCCCCTGGTACCAAGGGGAAGCAAGATCCCCTGAGCAGGTCGACAAGGAGAGAACTCGTGGACGACGTTCTGCGGCGCAACCCGCTCTTCGCGGCGCTCGATGACGAGCAGTCCGCGGAGCTGCGTGCCTCCATGAGTGAGGTGACCCTCGCGCGTGGCGACTCCCTCTTCCACGAGGGCGACCCGGGCGACCGGCTGTATGTCGTCACCGAGGGCAAGGTCAAGCTCCACCGCACTTCCCCCGACGGCCGCGAGAACATGCTCGCCGTCGTCGGCCCCGGCGAACTCATCGGCGAGCTGTCGCTGTTCGACCCGGGCCCGCGCACGGCGACCGCCACCGCGCTGACCGAGGTCAAGCTGCTGGGCCTCGGCCACGGTGACCTCCAGCCCTGGCTGAACGCCCGTCCGGAGGTGGCCACCGCCCTGCTGCGCGCTGTCGCCCGCCGGCTGCGCAAGACCAACGACGCCATGTCCGACCTGGTCTTCTCGGACGTCCCGGGCCGTGTCGCGCGCGCCCTGCTGGACCTGTCGCGCCGCTTCGGCGTGCAGTCCGAGGAGGGCATCCACGTCGTCCACGACCTCACGCAGGAGGAGCTGGCCCAGCTGGTCGGCGCGTCCCGCGAGACCGTGAACAAGGCGCTGGCGGACTTCGCCCAGCGCGGCTGGCTGCGCCTGGAGGCGCGGGCCGTGATCCTGCTGGACGTCGAGCGTCTGGCGAAGCGTTCGCGGTAGTCGCCGAATCCGGGGGCCGTCGCCCCCGGACCCGGTCGCTCCACAGCTGAAACGCGCCATGGTCGAAACGGTCTCGCCCCCAGGACTCGATCCTCTGGGCTTCATCGAGCGCGAGGGCTCGCACGCGCGCGTGCCGCTCGTCTTCCGTCCCGTGGTCGCCGCGGCCCGGGACCGGCTCCTGGAGGTCTTCGGAGCGCGGCTGGACAGCGCCTACCTCTACGGGTCGGTGCCGCGCGGCACCGCCCGCGTGGGGCGCAGCGATCTGGATCTGGTGGTCGTCCTGCGGGCGGAGCCGTCCGGCGGCGACCGGGACGCGGTCCGCGCCCTCGGCGAGGCCGTCGACAAGGCGTTCCCGCAGATCGACGGGGTCGGGATCCTGCTCTACTCCCGCGCCCGGGTGCTCGACGAGCGGGAGCGGTACGACGTCGGCTGGTTCCTGGCCTGTCAGTGCACCCCGCTGCTCGGCGAGGACCTCGCCGAGTTCCTGCCCCGCTACCGCCCCGACTCCCTGCTCGCCCGCGAGACCAACGGCGACCTGGCCCGGCTCCTGCCGCGCTGGCGGCAGCGGATCGCCACCGCCGGCGACGCCGAGGCGGCCCTGCGGCCCCTGGTGCGGTTCATGTCGCGGCACCTCGTACGGACCGGCTTCACCCTCGTCATGCCCCGCTGGAACGGCTGGACCAGCGATCTGGGTGAGATGGCGGAGGCGTTCGCGGGCTACTACCCGGAGCGGGCCGGACAGCTCCGTCGGGCGGCGGAGCTGGGGCACGAGCCGGTCGGCGACCGCGCGGTGCTGCGGTCGTACGTCGACGACCTGGGCCCGTGGCTGGCGGACGAGTACGCGCGCGTGCACGGCGTGAAGACCCCCAGACCCGACGGCTGGGACTGACCGGACGCCCCCGTACCCCTACGGGCGCCGGCTGCGGGCCGCGGGCTAGATCAGCCCGTGCTCGCCCAGGTAGTCCAGCTGGGCCCGTACCGAGAGTTCCGCGGCCGGCCACAGGGAGCGGTCCACGTCCGCGTAGACGTGGGCGACGACCTCGGCCGGGCTGCGGTGGCCGTTCTCCACGGCCGTCTCGACCTGGGCGAGCCGGTGGGCACGGTGGGCCAGGTAGAACTCGACGACCCCCTGGGCGTCCTCCAGGACGGGTCCGTGGCCCGGCAGCACCGTGTGGACGCCGTCGTCGACCGTCAGAGAGCGCAGCCGCCGCAGCGAGTCCAGATAGTCGCCCAGCCGGCCGTCCGGATGGGCGACCACCGTCGTACCGCGCCCCAGGACGGTGTCGCCGGTAAGGATCGCGCCGTCGGCCGGGAGATGGAAGCTGAGGGAGTCCGCGGTGTGACCCGGGGTGGGCACCACCCGGAGCTCAAGACCGCCGGTCGTGATCACGTCGCCGGACGCCAGCCCCTCGTCGCCGAGGCGCAGCGCCGGATCGAGCGCACGCACGCGCGTGCCGGTCAGCTCGGCGAAGCGGCCGGCGCCCTCGGCGTGGTCGGGGTGACCGTGGGTCAGGAGGGTCAGGGCTATGCGTCTTCCGGCCTTCTCGGCCGTGTTCACGACGTTCCTGAGGTGACCGTCGTCCAGCGGACCCGGGTCGATCACGACGGCCAGCTCCGAGTCCGGCTCAGCGACGATCCAGGTGTTGGTGCCGTCCAGGGTCATCACGGAGGCGTTGGGCGCCAGCACGTTGACGGCCCGCGCGGTGGCGGGACCCGACAGGACCCCGCCGCGCGGCTGACCGGGCAGGGCTGCTGCGTTCGTCATGCTCAGGCTCCCCCGGACGTGAGGTCGGTCGGTATGCGCTTGGTGAACTCGCCGTGGCCCGGCCAGCTCAGGACGATCTCGCCGTCCTCCAGGCGCGCGCTGGCCAGCACCGGCGTCATGTCCCGCGCGGGCGCCGCCGCGAGCGTCTCGGCGGCGGTGCCGTACGGCAGCAGCTGGCGCAGGGTCGCGATGGTGGGCGGCATCATCAGCAGCTCGCCCTTGTCGTACCCGGCGGCCGCCTCCGCGGGGGCGATCCACACCGTGCGGTCGGCCTCCGTGGAGGCGTTCCTGGTGCGCTGGCCGTGCGGGAGGGCGGCGACGAAGAACCAGGTGTCGTAGCGGCGGGTCTCGAACTCCGGGGTGATCCAGCGGGTCCAGGCGCCCAGCAGGTCCGAGCGCAGGACCAGGCCCCGCCGGTCCAGGAACTGCGCGAAGGACAGGTCGCGGGCGACCAGGGCAGCGCGGTCGGCCTCCCAGTCGTCCCCGGTGGTGTCCCCGACCACGGCGTCGGCGGCCGGGCCCGCGAGCAGGACGCCTGCCTCCTCGTAGGTCTCGCGCACGGCGGCGCAGACGATCGCCTGGGCGCCTGCCTCGTCCACCCCGAGCCGCTCCGCCCACCACGCGCGCGTGGGACCCGCCCAGCGGATCCGCTGATCGTCGTCACGCGGATCGACACCGCCGCCCGGATACGCGTACGCGCCTCCGGCGAAGGCCATGGTGGCGCGTCTGCGCAGCATGTGGACGACGGGACCGCCGGGGGTGTCCTTCAGCAGCAGGACGGTCGCCGCCCGCCTGGGGGACACCGGCACGAGGGTGCCCTCCGCGTGTGCGCGGATGCGGTCCGGCCACTCCGGGGGATACCACTGTCCATCGGCCATTACCGGAGGCTATCCCCTGGGGAGCGAATGTTCGAGAGGGGCTCGGGAGCGCCCGGAGGTGCCACCGGACGGCCCAGTCGGCCCGAAGCGATCACCGTCGACGGGCGGCCCCGGACACGGCGACGGGTCGGCGCGGCCTCCGCCCCGGCCGGCTCTGGTCCCGGCGAGGAGGCCGGCTCTGGTCCCGCGCCGAGCCGACGGGTGCACCGGCCCTCGGGTGGCGCGCCCCGCCGGGCACCGCTCCGGCCGGCGCGGACTCCGCGCCGGCCGGAGTCGGTCATGGCAGCAGTTCTACCTGGACCTCGACCTCGACGGGCGCGTCCAGCGGCAGCACCGCGACGCCGACCGCGCTGCGCGCGTGCACGCCCTTGTCGCCGAGGACCTCGCCGAGCAGTTCGCTGGCGCCGTTGATGACGCCGGGCTGGCCGGTGAAGTCGGCGGCGGAGGCGACGAAGCCGACGACCTTGACGACGCGCGCGACGCGGTCCAGGTCACCGGCGACGGACTTCACGGCGGCCAGGGCGTTCAGCGCGCAGGTGCGGGCCAGTTCCTTGGCCTCCTCCGCGGTGACCTCGGCGCCCACCTTGCCGGTGACGGGAAGCTTGCCGTCCACCATCGGCAGCTGGCCGGAGGTGTAGACGTACACGCCCGACTGGACCGCCGGCTGGTAGGCGGCGAGCGGCGGGACGACCGCGGGAAGCGCGAGGCCGAGTTCGGCCAGCTTGTCCTCGACGGCGCTCATCAGGACTTCTCCCGCTTCAGGTAGGCGACGAGCTGCTCGGGGTTGGGCCCGGGCACGACCTGGACGAGCTCCCAGCCGTCCTCGCCCCAGGTGTCCAGAATCTGCTTCGTGGCATGGACGAGCAGCGGCACGGTTGCGTATTCCCACTTGGTCATGGGGCCGACTTTATCCGCTGTGACGGGCGGAACACGTGGTCGGCCGCGGGGCCGGTGAGGGCCGGTCGTGGCCCGCGTCGGCGGCCGCCCGTACGCACGGTTGTCCACAGCCTCCCGCGTGAGTGTCCGGGTGAATGGTTAGTCTCGAAGATGTGAGCAGGCTCCAGGTCGTCAGCGGCAAGGGCGGGACCGGAAAGACGACGGTCGCCGCCGCACTCGCGCTGGCCCTCGCGACCGAGGGGAAGCGGACGCTTCTCGTGGAGGTCGAGGGTCGGCAGGGCATCGCCCAGCTCTTCGAGACGGAGGCATTGCCGTACGAGGAGCGAAAGATCGCGGTGGCCCCGGGAGGAGGTGAGGTCCATGCGCTGGCCATCGATCCCGAACTGGCCCTTCTGGACTATCTCCAGATGTTCTACAAACTCGGCGGGGCGGGCCGGGCCCTGAAGAAGATCGGTGCGATCGACTTCGCCACCACCATCGCGCCCGGTCTGCGGGACGTCCTGCTGACCGGCAAGGCGTGCGAGGCGGTGCGCAGGAAGGACAAGGCCGGGCGGTTCATCTACGACTACGTCGTCATGGACGCCCCGCCGACCGGCCGCATCACCCGCTTCCTGAACGTGAACGACGAGGTGGCCGGCCTCGCCAAGATCGGCCCGATACACAATCAGGCGCAGGCCGTGATGCGGGTGCTGAAGTCCAAGGAGACGGCCGTGCACCTGGTCACGCTCCTGGAGGAGATGCCGGTCCAGGAGACCGCGGACGGCATCGCCGAGCTGCGGGCCGCGCGGCTCCCGGTGGGACGGGTCATCGTGAACATGGTCCGGCCCCAGGTGTTGGACGCGGCCGATCTGGAACTCGTACGGAGCGTGCCGCGCACCGCCGTGGCGCAGTCGCTGTCCGCCGCCGGACTGGGCGGGGCGCGGCGCGGCGGCAAGGCCGAGCAGCTGGTCGGCCCGCTGCTCACGCAGGCCACCGAGTACGCCGAGCGGTACGCGCTGGAGCACGAGCAGCGCGCGGTCCTCGCCGAGCTGGACCTGCCGCGGCACGAACTGCCGCTGCTCGTCGAGGGGATGGACCTGGCGGGCCTGTACGAACTCGCCACCGAGCTGCGGGAACAGGGGATGTCATGACTTCGGACCCGGATCCGGACCCGGCGCTGGACGGCGGCCGCCGGCTGGCCCACGCGCCCTCGCTGGACGTCGACGCGCTGCTCGACGACCCGAACACGCGGATCGTGGTCTGCTGCGGCTCCGGCGGAGTCGGGAAGACGACGACCGCGGCGGCGCTGGGGCTGCGGGCCGCGGAGCGCGGCCGCAAGGTGGTCGTCCTCACCATCGACCCGGCCAAGCGGCTGGCGCAGTCGATGGGCATCGACTCGCTCGACAACGTGCCGCGGAAGGTGAAGGGCACGGAGGACCGGAGCGAGGCGGGCCAGGGCGACGGGGCCCCGGACCCGGCGCACCACGCGGAGGAGACCGCGGACGCCGCGGAGCACTCGGACGGCGGTCCGGCCGCGGACACCGGATCCGAGGCGGACGGGGATCCGGCCAAGGGCGGCGGTGAACTGCACGCCATGATGCTCGACATGAAGCGCACCTTCGACGAGGTCGTCGAGGCGCACGCGGACGCCGAGCGGGCGGCCGCCATCCTGGCCAACCCCTTCTACCAGTCGCTCTCCGCGGGCTTCGCCGGCACGCAGGAGTACATGGCGATGGAGAAGCTGGGCCAGCTGCGGGCCAGGGACGAGTGGGACCTGATCATCGTCGACACCCCGCCCTCCCGGTCCGCGCTGGACTTCCTGGACGCGCCGAAGCGGCTCGGCTCCTTCCTGGACGGCAAGCTGATCCGCCTGCTCACCGCACCGGCGAAGCTGGGCGGCCGCGCCGGCATGGCCTTCCTGAACGTCGGCATGTCGATGATGACCGGCACCCTGGGCAAGCTGCTCGGCGGGCAACTGCTGAAGGACGTGCAGACGTTCATCGCCGCCATGGACACCACGTTCGGCGGGTTCCGTACGCGCGCGGACGCAACGTACAAGCTGCTCCAGGCGCCCGGTACGGCGTTCCTGGTGGTGGCGGCTCCGGAGCGGGACGCGCTCCGCGAGGCCGCGTACTTCGTGCAGCGGCTGGCCGCGGAGGACATGCCCCTGGTCGGGCTGGTCCTCAACCGTGTCCACGGCAGCGGCGCCGACCGGCTGTCCGCCGAGCGCGCACTCGCCGCCGCGGAGAACATCGAGGGCGCGGAGCACCCCGAGAGTGCGGAAAATCTTGAGGAGTCCGGCATTGTCGATCAGGGGGGCGGGAAAGCTGGACTTCGTAACTCTCCCGACACGTACGGCAGTTCTGAATCATCCGCGTCCGAGTCCGACGATTCCCCCTCGTCCGGACTCGACGGGACGACGGCGTCCCGGACGCACCCGGCACCCCACGCGGACGGCGATCCGAGCCGCACCGTGGACCAGCTCACCGCAGGCCTGCTGAGGCTGCACGCCGAACGCATGCAGCTGCTCTCCCGCGAGCAGCGCACACGTGACCGCTTCACCGCGCGCCACCCCGAGGTGGCCGTGGTGGAGGTGGCCGCGCTGCCCGGCGATGTGCACGACCTCGCGGGACTGCGGGACATCGGCGACCGGCTCGCGGCCGGCCGCTCGGAGCTGCCGTAGCCGCGCAGCCACAGCCGAGTCGCCGTGGCTGTGTACCGCTGGTCGTCCGCGTACCCGCGGAGTGCCCGGGGCGTACCGGTGGCGCGCCCGGGGAGTCACCGGAGGCGTATGCCTCCGGCAGGTCCGACGGGGCGGTCAGCCGGTCGTTCGACGGGTCGTCCAGCCAGTGAAGCGGCGCGGCAGGTCGTCCGGCCCAGGGCGCGGCGGCCGTCCGGCCGACGCGCGGTCGTCGTCCGGCCGGTGGCGCGGTGGTCGTCCGGCCGACGGCCCGGCAGGGCTTCCAGCCGGTGGTGCGACAGGGCGTCCAGCCGCTGGTGCGGCGGGTGGCTCAGCTCACCGCCGCGTAGTTCTCGTACACCTCGTCGTTGTCGAGGGGGACGATGCCGGTCCCCCGCTCGTACTCCGAACGCGCTGTCTCCAGGAGCCTGCGCCAGGAGGTCACGGTGGGACGCCTGCGCAGCAGTGCGCGGCGCTCCCGCTCGGTCATTCCTCCCCACACGCCGAACTCGACGCGATTGTCCAGCGCGTCGGCCAGGCATTCCGTGCGTACCGGACACCCGGTGCACACCGCCTTGGCCCTGTTCTGCGCTGCTCCCTGAACGAACAGTTCATCCGGATCGGTAGTGCGGCAGGCAGCCTGCGCACTCCAGTCGGTTACCCAGCCCATACCGGCGCCGTCCTCTCCCGAATCGAGGCTCCCCCACGGCGGCAGCGGCATATTCACCGCCGCCAGTTGAGGACGTTACGGAAGGTGGGCACAGCGCAACACCCCCTTCGGGCCCAATCTTGAATGGCCCGAACGGACTATGGGTAAGCGGCAGATCACCCGCGGGAGTGAGCTGGCGACATGCGTGATCACCCCGGCAAAGCGGGACAGCTGCGGCGCGCCACAACGGACGCCGGATGACACACGAGGCGGATTCGGACACACCATCAACACATCACCCGAAGAAATGTGGGCGGGTCCGGAACGATTCGGGGTCGCCGGACGTATTGATACGTGGCCGCACTGCTGTGACAGTTGAGAGCAGCTTAGGCCAAGGCCTGCGCGCGTGTCCGGCGAATGACAAGGTAGACCGTCCATGTCGTCGTGCCGTCGGGCCGTGCCGGCGGTGTCGTCCTCTATGTCACGATCCGGCACCCGAACATCCCGAGAGCCGCCCGCACACGCGGAATGCTCATCCCTACGGATTAGGCTGCCCCCATGCCAAAGAAGCGCTCGGGCGGTGGTCTGTCGACCACGCAGCAGGCCGCCAAGTTCCTCGGTGTCAGTGTGCTCGCGGGAGCCGTCATGGCGGGCATCGCACTGCCCGCGGCCGGCGCCCTGGGCCTCGCGGCCAAGGGCTCGGTCCAGGGCTTCGACGACATCCCGGCCAACCTGAAGAGCCCGCAGCTGAGCCAGCGGACCAGGATCCTCGACAGCAAGGGCAACCAGATCGCCCAGGTCTACTCCCGTGACCGCACGGTGGTGGAGCTCAAGGACATCTCGCCGTACATGCAGAAGGCGATCGTCGCGATCGAGGACTCGCGCTACTACCAGCACGGCGCCATCGACCTGAAGGGCGTCCTCCGCGCGCTGAACAAGAACGCCGTGAGCGGCGGGGTCGCGCAGGGCGCGTCCACGCTCACCCAGCAGCTGGTGAAGAACTACTTCATCGAGGAGGCCGGCGACGACCCCACCAAGGTCGCCGAGGCCACCCAGCAGACCCTGGGCCGCAAGGTCAAGGAGCTGAAGTACGCGATCCAGCTGGAGGAGAAGCTCGGCAAGAAGAAGATCCTCGAGAACTACCTGAACATCACCTTCTTCGGTGAGCAGGCCTACGGCATCGAGGCCGCCTCCCAGCGCTACTTCTCGCAGCACGCCAAGGACCTCAACCTCCAGCAGTCGGCGCTGCTGGCGGGCATCGTGCAGTCGCCCAGCCGCTACGACCCGGTCAACGACGAGGCCGAGGCCACCAAGCGGCGCAACGTCGTCCTGGAACGCATGGCCCAACTCGGCGACATCTCGAAGGCGGAGGCCGACAAGGCCAAGGAAGCCCCGCTCGGCCTGCACGTGACCCAGCCCAAGAACGGCTGCATCACCGCCGCCAAGGGCGCCGGGTTCTTCTGCAAGTACGTCGAGAACGTCTTCCTCACCGACCCGACCTTCGGCAAGACCCGCGAGGCGCGGGCCAAGCTCTGGAACCAGGGCGGCCTGACCATCCGCACCACCCTGGACCCGCAGGCCCAGGACTCGGTGCAGGCCTCGGTCAGGGACCACGTCTACAAGGCGGACTCGGTCGCCGCGGCCGCCACCCTGGTGGAGCCCGGTTCCGGCAAGATCCTGGCGATGGGCCAGTCGAAGCCGTACGGCTACAACAAGAACGAGACCGAGTACAACTTCTCGGTCGACCGGGACTACGGCGGGTCCAACTTCGGCTTCCCGACGGGTTCGACGTTCAAGCCGTTCGTCGCCGCGGCCTCCATCGAGGGCGGCAAGCAGGCGACGCAGGAGTACTCGGCGCCGTACAAGATGGCCTACCCGAGCCCCGTCCAGCAGTGCGACGGCAAGCAGTGGGTCAACACGACCAACGAGCAGGTCGAGAACGAGAACGAGTCCGAGGTCGGGCCGTACCAGATGAAGAAGGCGATGGCGAAGTCCATCAACACCTACTTCGTCCAGCTGATCTCCGACATCGGCCTGTGCCCGGTGGTCAAGATGACCGACGCGCTCCACGTCCACCAGGGCGACGGCTCGAAGCTCCCGCAGACCCCGGCCATCGCCCTCGGCGCGATCGGTCTCTCGCCGCTGACCATGGCGAGCGCGTACGCCACCTTCGCCGACCGCGGCATGTACTGCACGCCGGTCGCCATCGAGTCGATCACCCAGAAGGCCGGCAACGAGCAGAAGTCCCTGCCCGTGCCGAAGTCGACCTGCTCGCGTGCGATGAGCGAGAGGACCGCCGACACGATCAACACCCTGCTGCGCGGTGTGGTCGACTCCGGTACCGGTCAGGAGGCCGGCCTGGACGACCGCGAGAGCGCGGGCAAGACGGGTACGACGGACCAGCGCAAGAACGCCTGGTTCGTCGGCTACACGCCCAACCTCGCGGGCGCGGTCTGGGTCGGCAGCGCCAAGCAGAACGTCGAGATGACCAACATCACCATCGGCGGTGTCTACCACTCCGAGGTCTTCGGCGCCGACACGCCGGGCCCGATCTGGAAGGACGCCATGACCGGCGCCCTGGAGGGCAAGCAGACGGAGTCCTTCAACCTGGTCGACATCCCTGACGAGCCCGACCGCGACAAGGGCAACGGAAACGGGAACGGCAATGGTCACGGCCGGGGCAACGACACGGGCGGCCTGATCGGCGGCCTCGTCGGCGGCGCGGGCAACGGCGGCGGCAACAACGGCGGGAACAACGGAGGCAACTCCTCTCCGAACCCGACGTTCTCCTTCCCCGACGGCTTCATCCAGGGCAACGGGAACGGCGGCGGCAACGGACACGGCGGCCGCAGGAACTGAGCAGCCCGCCGGCACCCAACCGGCTCCGGCTCATCGACGGACACGACGGCGGGGCCGCACCTCTCGCGCAGAGGTGCGGCCCCGCCGTCGTACCGCCCGTAAGGGAAGGCCTCCGGTGATCTCCGGGGCCCCGGTGTCAGCCCTGGAGCCGCTGCTTCACCGCGGCGGCGACCCGGCCACCCTCGGCCAGTCCGGCCACCTTCGGGTTCACGATCTTCATGACGGCGCCCATGGCCCGCGGGCCCTCGGCACCCGCCGCCTTCGCCTCCTCGACGGCCGCGGCGACGATCCCCGCCAGCTCCTCGTCGCTGAGCTGCCTGGGCAGGTAGTCGTCGAGGATCACGCCCTCGGCCTTCTCCCGCTCGGCGCTCTCGGGACGGCCGCCCTGCGCGAAGGCCTCGGCCGCCTCCCGGCGCTTCTTCGCCTCCTTGGCGATCACCTTGAGCACCTCGTCGTCGGAGAGCTCGCGCTTCTCCTTGCCCGCGACCTCCTCCTTGGTGATCGCGGCGAGGGTCAGCCGGAGCGTCGAGGAGCGAAGCTCGTCGCGTGCCTTGATCGCGGAGTTGAGGTCGTCGTGCAGCTTCGACTTGAGCGTGGTGGTCATGGTTCCGATTGTCGCAGGTACGTCAGGCGGACCGCCCGCCGTTTTACCGGCCTCGGCCGTGGGACGGGGTCGGGGCCGGCTGTGGGGCAGGGCCTTTGCCGGGGGCGGGTGACCGGGGGCGGGTGACCGGTGCCGGGGGCGACTGGCCGGCTGCGGCGACGGCTGGCCGGGGGCGGGGGCGGCTGGCCGGCTGCGGCGACGGGTGGCCGGTCAAGAGTCCCCCGCGCGTCTGACACGATGGTCGTATGCGCGCTCGATACGGAGTACCCCTGGGAATCGCGGCGTTCGGCGCCGCCGGTGTGTTGTACGCGGCCGGCTTCGAGGTCCGATCGTTCCGCCTGCGCCGGGTCACGGTCCCGGTGCTCCCGCCGGGGATGCGTCCGCTGCGCGTGCTCCAGGTCTCCGACATCCACATGGTGAGCGGACAGCGCAAGAAGCAGCGCTGGCTCCAGTCGCTGGCGGGCCTGCGCCCGGACTTCGTGCTCAACACGGGCGACAACCTGTCCGACCCGGAGGGCATCCCCGAGGTCCTGGACGCGCTCGGCCCCCTGATGGACTTCCCCGGCGCCTACGTCTTCGGCTCCAACGACTACTACGGCCCCAAGCCCCGCAACCCCGCCCGCTACCTCCTGGAGAAGGTGAACGGCAAGCACGGCCTGAACGGCAATCCGCCGGTGGTCGGCGCGATCCACCTGCCGTGGGAGGACCTGCGGGACGCGTTCGACGGGGCGGGCTGGCTGAACCTGACCAACACCCGCGGTGTCCTCAAGATCGAGGGCGTCTCGGTCGAGCTGACCGGACTGGACGACCCGCACATCAAGCGGGACCGGTACGTGCAGGTGGCGGGTGGCCCGTCCAGCACGGCGGACTTCTCGATGGGCGTGGTCCACGCCCCGTACCTGCGTGTCCTGGACGCCTTCACGGCCGACGGCTACCCGCTGGTCCTGGCCGGCCACACCCACGGCGGCCAGCTCTGCGTCCCCTTCTACGGCGCCCTGGTCACCAACTGCGACCTGGACGCGGACCGCGTCAAGGGCCTCTCCCGGCACACGGCGGAGGGCCGTACGTCCTACCTGCACGTGTCGGCGGGCTGCGGCACCAACCGCTACACGCCGGTCCGCTTCGCGTGCCCGCCGGAGGCGACGCTGCTGACGCTGGTGCCCCGGGACCAGGCCCCGGCGTAACCCACTCGGCGTAGAACAACATGCCGGTCATGCCCTCTTGTTCCTAATTTGAGGGCATGACGGCTCCCATACCCCGGGACATCCCGGACCTCCCCGCGGTCCCGGGTACACCCGTGCTGCTGCCCGGCTACGTCCCGGCGACGGCGGTGGTGGCCCCCATCCGCCGCCCCGCGACCGCAGTGTTCCGCCTCGTGACGGCGGCGCTGGCGGCGGCGGGCGTGGCCCTGGAGCTGCTGCTGGGCAGCTCGGACCGGATCATGAGCTACTTCGGCGTCCAGGCGGCGGTCATCCTCGCCCTGGTCAGCCTGGCCTCGGCCCGTCGCGCCTGGCAGGCGTCCCGCCCCCTGACCTCGGCCCTGACGGGCGCGGCACTGCTCTACATCGTGATCTCGGGCCTGGTGTACCACCTGCTCCTGGGCCACACCACGCCGCCGTTCTCCATGACGGGCTCGGCCCACCCGCCGGTGGCCTGGCACGGCCAGTGGCTGGCCCTGCAGCTCCTCTACACGGCGGCTCCGGTGGCGGCCCTCGTGGACTGGCTGATCCTCACGCCACCCGGCCGCCTGCACCTGCGCCAGACCGCGGCCTGGATGCTCTATCCCCTGGCCTACCTGGCGTTCTTCCTGACCCGAGCGGAGCTGTCGCTGCCCGGCACACCGGGCCGCTACCTCTACTCCTTCCTCGACGCCGAGCAGCACGGCTACCGCGGCGCCCTCGCCAACGCACTCCTGCTGGGCCTCGCCTGCTACGGCCTCGCGGTCCTCCTGGTGGCCCTCGACCACGCCCGCCCGAACCCCGTCGGCCGCCGCCCATAAACCGGATTTCGTCTCACGCCACCGGTGGGCTAGAGTAAACGACGTCGCCGCAGCGAGCAGGACCGCAGCGACATCGGGGTGTAGCGCAGCTTGGCAGCGCGCTTCGTTCGGGACGAAGAGGTCGTGGGTTCAAATCCCGCCACCCCGACAGCCAAATAGCAGTTCAGAGGGCCCTTACCGAGTTGGTAGGGGCCCTCTGGCGTTGCTGCGTGTCTGCCTGCGTGACTATCGCTTTCTGAGTGCCTACGGCTTCCGCGGATCGGCTCCGAATCCGAGGATGCTGTCCATGACGACGGCGCCGGTCTGGATCACGGGCCGGGTCTGCTTCCGGTAGAGCTCCTCCGTCACGGCCGTACCCGAGTGCCTGACGGGCCGGGAGATCTCCTCCAGAGGCACGCCTCGGTCAGAGAGCAGGGACAGGAAGCTGTGGCGGAGCTCCCGGGGTGTCCACTCCGCAGCGTCGACCCCGTCGACATCCTTGAGCGCCTGGCGGAAGGCGCGGCGGCCGTTGGCGGCGTCGAGCGGCTTGCCAACGGCCGAGGAGAAGACGAGCCCGTGTTCCTCCCAGTCGTCACCGGCGGCAAGCCGGTCCCATTCCTGGTCTTCGGACTGCTGCCAGAGAGCGTCGACGCAGCGCGCCGGCAGGGCGAGGGTGCGCCGGGCTTCCGGGTCTTGGTGTCGCCGCTGCGCCGAACCGAACGCCACACGGCGATGTGGGGAGGCTGCCGCGGATCGACGTCAGGGCGGCCCCTCAGGGAGACGTGGTCCCAGGTGAGGGCGCGCGGTTCTCCGGTGCGGGCACCGGTCAGCAGCGCGACGACGATGTACGGGTACATCGAGGTTCCTTCGGCCCTTGGAGGACGGCCTGGGCCTGGGCGAAGGTGAGCGCTTTCGACGGGCGGCCAGCCTGTCCCTGGGGTACCGAGCAGAGTTCGACGACGTTGCGCTTCACCTTGTCCCGCGCCATGGCAGGTCCGCAGACTGCCCGACGCGCCGGAAGCTTACGGGGCCATGATCACTCGCGCCGAAGCAGCTCCCGGTCAAAGTCACTACACCGACCTGGGCCCTTGCCTGCCCGCTCCGCGCCGAGAACACCCGAGGAGCACGCGCGAACCTCAAGCTGTCCTCTGAAACCGATCATCTCACTGTCTCGGACATGTCCTGTGCATAGTGTCCAAGTGATCGATCGCCACGGGGGCGGTCCACCAAATAAAGGTGTCACATGGGCATCAGCTCACGGCGCGCTGTGACCGGCGCTGCCACTGCATTACTTCTCTGCCTCGTGACCGGGGGCACTGCCGTCGCTGAGGAGGCGCCGTCCGGCAGCACGACGTCTGACAGCGCAGCGTCCGACAACACGGCGATATCTGCCGATCAAACGACGGATGTCAACGACAGGCAGGGTTGGGAAGACACCACCGATCGGCCGGTCGAGGAGAAGACGCCGACCATGTGTGACAGACCGGAGACCTGGTACACCCTCTCGTACCAGAACTACCACGTCCCGTCCTTGTGGAATGGCACCAGCTACAAGGACGGTCCGGGCGGCAACATGTCCGTGTCTGTGACCAAGAGCGGCACCATTTCCGGCGAAGTCTCGGGCAGTGGTGAGTGGTCGGCCGGGGCCATCCTCGCGAAGGCCAAGACCACCATCAGCGTCAAGGTTGCTGCCAGCGTAAGCGTCACCACCGGCCACAACTACTCCCACGACATCAGCCGGAACAAGTACGGCCATCTGCAGTACGGGTCGTGGGGCTACAAGATGACCTGGAAGCGATGGCGTTCCAGCAGCGGCAGCAGCTGCAACACCGTTGAAATAGGTCACGGAACAGCGGTCTACCCCACGTCCGAGACCGGTTGGAAGTATTGGGAAACCTCCTCATGACCATTTTGAGCTCGCGAGCCTGGTTCGCCCGATGCGTTGTGGCAGCGTCGGCGTTGCTGCTGACCTCGTGCACCTCTGGAAGCGGGGACGGTGAGGCCGCCAAGACGTCGTCATCGCCCGCGGCGAGCGCGTCTCAGGCTGCGGCCAAGGCGCGGGAGAAGAAGCTGACCGACCAGGCCCAGGCAGCCCTTGCCGCCGTTCACGGCGGGACGATGGTTGAGGCTGGCGCGGAGCGCATGACTGACGGCATTCACACAGAGCCCACCCTGAACCAGGGCAAGACGTACAAGCTCAACTTGGTGTGCGTCGGCAGCGGCAGCGCGCAGTTGACATTGATACCGGCTAGCGCTGGGCCGACGACCGACGTGCCGTGCGATCAGTCAGTGGTGCAACAACGGATCACTGCGCACAAGCTGCCAGTACGCATCGATGTCGATGGCACCAAAGGATCTACAGGTGTAATCGCATGGCAGATCGACACCGTCTGATCGAAGCACTCAGTGCGTTGGAAGGGATCGTCGTGGCCGGTGGACCGTGTCGAGGTGTGGGTCATGACGGTCGGGGGCGGGGTTCGTCCCCGTCATAGGCCGCCAGGGCGGTCTGGCGGCATTCCAGCAGGTCACCGAGGATCTCCGGGGTCATGTGCTCCTGGGTCAGGGCCACGGTGGCTCTGGCCTCGACCAAGGCCCAGGCGTGCCGGGCCCGTTTGTTGGCGCGGCGTCTGGTATCGCTGCGCAGGAAGCCCGCTCCCGCCGCGAATCCGGTGGCGGCCAGGGCAGTGAAGGCGGCGGGCACTCGGGCGTCCGGCGAGGCCAGTCCCGCTGTGCCCGCCGCACCGGCGAGCAGGGCCGCCGGGAAGCCGAGGGCGATGTCCATATTGGTCCAGAACTCGGACCGGTGATGGGCCAGTGCTCTCTGCCGCGTCGCCTCGTCCCTCAGCCGCTCGTTCTCGGCACGCAAGCGGCGCTCGGGCCCGTCCGGACTCAGGTGGGTGGTTCCGTCAGCGGGAGTGGCTACGGGGGAAATTCCAACACGGTTGCGGCTAGGAGTAGTTGGCGAGTCTGCACAACCCTCGGGCATGGCGCACCGTGCGTCGCTGACAACTGCCGTTCACCCATAGTCGCAGGGTGATGGCAAGGAGTTGTTCTACGCGATCCCAATGGAGGTGCGGGACGCGTTGCAGCGGTGTGCCGGGCAGCATCTGATCGAGTTCACCGGGGAAGCGCGGGCGCTGGAGCGGCGGGCCTGCAGGTCCGCGGGAGGGCCCGTCGCCGTGGACGGGAGGGCGGGAGGGGGCTCGGGGCGGGCGGCGTGAGGCGCTTCATGACGATCGCCGTCACGGACTGGCTGGAGCGGGCCGCGCGACTGAGGCAGTGGAGCCGGCACGGGGTGCGGGCACCGCACAAGCCGTTGCTGCTTCCGCTGTACGCGCCGGCCCGTTTCCAGTCCGATGCCGAGGGCGAGTCGCGCTACACCTCGGTGGAGGCCGATCTGAAGCGGCTGCTGGCGGAGTACGGGCCGCCCCGCGGCACTTCACCGGCCTACCCGGGCGACCGCTGATCGGCCCTCAGCCCGGCATCCGGCCCGTCGCCGAGGCCCACCGGGCCTGGCACACCGACCAGGTCTTCCGCGGCTCGCCACGGCTCGCGGCCCCCTGACGGCACGTCCGTCCCGGTCACGCTGGGTGCGCCGGGGCGAGCCGGGCCATGGAGACGCCCGGCCGGGAGGTTCCCGGCCGGGCGTCTGGGCGGTCGTCGGAGGGGGTGGGTCGGCTACCAGCCGCGGTCGCAGTCGGAGCCGATGTCCGTGACCTGCGCACCCGGGCTGCCCTCGCCGTTGAGCAGGTTGCCGCCCAGGCCGTTGAGGATGCCCACCTCGCCGAGGACGTCGAGGTTCAGGTCATGGGACCTGCACCCGCCGCCCTGCATGCCGTGCATGCCGTGCATGACCTGCGCGTCGGCAGGGCCGGCGCCCAGGAATCCGACACCGCTTATGATCGCCACCGCCACGGCAACCTTGCGAAAACTGGTCATATCTCCTCCTCCGGAAAAATGAGCGGATCGTCAGAAAATCCACTCGGCGCTCATTTGGGAGGCTAGATCGACATCTCCCCGGGCGCCCTTCGAGGAAGCCATCCGGGGGGCCAGGGACGGTTTCTGAGGGCCGATCGGCTGATGCGGCTCCCGTCGGGGGCGGCGTGGTGGGGGCTGGGGATCGTGCAACTTCGGTGACTGGCAGCGGAGTTCGGGCGGGTGGGGTGGCTGGTGTGCCGGGCGTGGGGGCGCCGGGGGCGGGTGCCGGGTCGCCGCTCCGGCTCCGACCGGCGTTCCACCGGCCCCCTGGCTACTCTGCACGGGTGACCACCGACCTGATCCTGCTGCCCCGAGTCGCCTGTCGCGGACGGGAGATCACCGCGCCCCGGCTGCGCGGTCTGCTGGCGCTGCTCGCGGAGGATCTGCGCGGCGGCTGCAGCACCGGCCGGCTGGTGGAGGGGCTGTGGGCGGACGAACTGCCCGAGCGACCCGGCAAGGCCGTGCAGATCCTGGTCTCGCGGCTCAGGTCGCAGCTGGGTGCCGAGCTGATCGCGAGCACGCCGACCGGGTACCGGCTGGCGCTGGAGGAGACGCAGGTCGACAGTTCCGCGCTGCTGGTGTGGGAGGCGGCGAGTGCCGAGCGCGCGCGGGCCGGGGACCACGCGGGCGCACTGGCGCGGGCCGAGGCCGGGCTCGCGCTCTGGGACGGGAGCGTGGGCGCCGGCGCGGGCGAGGACCTGCACGATCCGCTGGTGGCGCTGCGCGCCGGCCGGGTCGGGGCGCGGCGCGCGCTGGTCAGGACCCGGGCGCTCGCGCTGGCCCGGCTGGGGCGCCGGGCGGAGGCCGTGGCGCCGCTGGCCGCGCTGGCCAGGGAGCTGCCGCGGGACGAGGAGGTGCTGGCGGAGCTGCTGCGCTGCGAGGCCGCGACCACCGGGCGGGCCGCGGCCCTGACCCGGTACGACGCCTACCGCCGCAGACTGCGGGACGAGCTGGGCAGCGATCCGGGGCCCGGGGTCGCGGCCGTGCACCAGGAACTGGTGCGGGCGGACGTGCCCCGGGTCAGGCACGGGGTGCCGCACGAGCCGAACCCGCTGCTCGGGCGGGACGCGGACGTCGCCGCCGTGGGCGGGCTGCTGCGGGCGTCCCGGGTGGTCAGCGTCGTCGGTCCCGGCGGGCTGGGCAAGACCCGGCTCTCGCACGCGGTGAGCCGGGCGGCCGAGCAGCCCGTGGTGCACTTCGTGTCGCTCGCCGGTGTCCGCGCCGACGACGACGTGGCAGGCGAGGTGGCCTCGGCGGTCGGCGCCGGGGAGGGCGGCCGGTTCGGCGGGGGCGCGGACGCGCTGGGCGGCATCGTCGCCGCGCTGGGCACCGGACCCGCGCTGCTGGTGCTGGACAACTGCGAGCAGGTGATCTCCGGTGCGGCCGCGCTCGTACAGGCGCTGGTATCGCGCTCCAGGGAGCTGCGGGTGCTGGTCACCAGCAGGGCTCCGCTGGGGCTGACCTCGGAGTCCGTGTACGCGCTGCCGGAGCTGTCGCCGGCGACGTCGGTCGAACTCTTCGTCCAGCGGGCGCGGGCGGCCCGGCCGGGCGTGGAGCTGCCGGCCGACCGGGTCGCCGAGATCTGCCGGCACCTGGACGGGCTGCCGCTGGCCGTGGAACTGGCCGCGGCCCGGGTGCGGGTGCTGTCCGTCGCCGACATCGCCCGCCGTCTGCAGGACCGTTTCGCGCTGCTGCGCGGCGGCGCCCGGGACGCGCCGGAGCGGCACCGCACGCTGCGGGCCGTGGTGGAGTGGAGCTGGAACCTGCTGGAGCCCGACGGCCAGGCCGCGCTGCGCGCCCTGTCGGTGTTCCCCGGCGGCTTCACCGAGGAGGCGGCCGAGTGCCTGCTCGGCGAGGGCGGGGACGCGCTGGCCCTGCTGGAGCAACTGGCCGGGCAGTCTCTGCTCAAGGTGGGCGAGGGGCCGTCCGGGGTGCGTTTCCACATGCTGGAGACGCTGCGGGAGTTCGGTGCCGTGCGGCGGGCCGAGGCCGGCGAGGACGAGGCGGTGACCGGCCGGTTCCTGGTCTGGGCCCGGGACTTCGGGCGGGCCCATCACGACGCGCTGTTCCGCCCCGATCCGCTGCCCGCGTGGTTCCGGATCCGGGCCGAGCAGGACAACCTGGTCCTGGCCCTGCGGTACGCGCTGGCCCGCGCCGACGGGCCCGCCACCGCCGCGGCCACCGCCGTGCTCGCCGCGCTGTGGGTCACCGACTCCAGCTACGGCCGGCTCGTCACCCTGTGCGCGGAGACCGGCGGCCCGCTGTCCCGCTTCCGTCCGGATCCGGGCAGTCCCGAGGACGTGGAGACGGCCCGCAGCGCGGCGGCGGTGTGCACGAGCGCCCTCTTCGTGGGCCTCGGCCCGCACGCGGTACGGCAGCTCGTCACCCTGCGCCGGCTGCCGCCCGCCCCGCCGGACACGGTCGTCCGCGCGATGGCCCTGGTGCTGTGCGCCACCCCGGACATCCGGCCGCCGCGGTACACGCGCCTGCAGGAACTCTGCGCCTCCGACGCTCCCTTGCTGGCGGGTACGGCGCTGAGCATCGCCAGTTACGTCTGGGAGGCCGGGCACGACACGGCTCGGGCGCTGGAGTGCGCCCGACGGCTGCCCGGGACGCTGGGCACCCTCGGCAACCCGGCCATGCGTCTGCTGAGCCACGGGCGGATCAGCGAGCTGTGCATGCGGGCCGACCTGGGCGAGGAGGCGTACGACCATCTGCGGGCCGCGCTGCGGACGCTGGAGGAGTTCGAGGGCTGGCCGGACTCGATCGGCGTCCGCTGGGGGCTGGTGCTCGCCTGTCTCCAGCGCGGGGAGATCGACGAGGCGGAGTACTGGCTGGACCTCGCGGCCATGGACCAGCAGCCGGAGTCGACGCGTGTCTACGCGCCCGATCTGGTGGCCCGGGCGGAGATCGCGCTGGCCCGCGGGCTGACCGAGGCCGGACTCGGGCTGTGGCGGCGGGCGGTGGAACGGATCCGGGAGGACGCCGTGGTGCTCGCGGGCGATCCGTTCGTGGATCCCTGGGCGCTTCAGGTGCAGTCGGCCGCGCTCGCGGCGCACGCGCAGCACGGCCGGCTCGAACCGGTGGCCGCGCTGGCCGGGCAGCTGCGGGAACGGCTCCTCGGCATGCTGTCCGGGACACCGGCCGGCGGTCCGGGCGGCCGGGACCTTCCGGAGCGGCCGGCCGCGGCGGACGGGTCCGTGCTCGAACTCCCCTCGTTCGGCGCCGCGTTGCTCGCTCTCGGCTTCGCCGGGCTGGCCGCGGGCGACACTTCCGCCGTCCGGCTGGTGGCGCTGGCGGAGCGGCTGCCGACGGTACGGGAGGTCCCGACGCTGGCGCGGGACCGGTCCCGGCGGGCGGCCGAGAACGCGGACCGGGCCGCCTACGCCGACGCGATGTCGGAGTACGCGGCCCTGGGGCGGGATCACCTGCGTCTGGCGGCCCTGCACGAGCTCACCGCCGGGGCTCGCGGCTGAACTGCGCCCGGGACCACAGGTAGCCGAGCGCGATCAGCACCAGGCACCAGGCGAGGGACAGCACGGCGTTCCTGGTGCCGATCCCGCTGCCCAGCAGCAGGCCGCGCAGGGTCTCGATGAAGGGCGAGAACGGCTGGTACTCGGCGAACCAGCGGAACCAGCCCGGCATGGCGTCCACCGGGACGAAGGCGCTCGACAGGAACGGCAGCATGACCAGCGGATAGCCCATGTTGCTGGCGCCCTCGGGGTTCGGGCTCGCCAGGCCGATGCCGACCGCGATCCAGGTCAGCGCGAGGCTGACCAGTGCCATCAGCCCGACGGCCGCGATCCACTCCACCGGTGTCGCGTCGGGCCGGAACCCGATGGCCAGCCCGATGCCGAGGACCAGGGCGAGCGCCGTCAGCGTCTGGATCACGGTGCCCAGGACATGGCCGATCAGCACGGAGGACCGCGAGATGGCCATGGTGCGGAACCTCGCCATGATGCCCTCGGTCATGTCGGTGGCCACGGAGACCGAGGTGCCGAGCGAGGTCATGGCCAGGGTCAGGAAGAGGATGCCCGGGACGAGGTAGGCGACGTAGTCGGAGCGGTCGGCGTGGCCGCCGGTGATGCCGGCGCTCATCACGTTGCCGAAGACGTAGACGAACAGGAGCAGCAGGACGACCGGGGTGAGCAGGAGGTTCAGGGTCAGGGAGGGGTAGCGGCGGGCGTGCAGGAGGTTGCGCCGCAGCATGGTGAGGTTGTCGCGGAGGGCGTGGGCGCGCGGGGACGGGGATGCGGTGCTCATCGGACGGTCTCCTTGTCGGTGGCGGCGGCGGCCGCCGCGGGGGTGCCGGTCAGGGCGAAGAACACGTCGTCCAGGTCGGGGGTGTGCACGGAGAGTTCGTCGGCCTCGATGCCGGCCGCGTCGAGCCGGTCGAGGACGGCGCGCAGTTCGCGCTGGGTGCCGCCGCTCGGGACCTGGAGGGCGAGCGCCTCGTCGTCGCGGGTCGTGTCGCGCAGCGCGGCGGCCGCCTGTTCGTAGGCGACCGGGTCGGAGAACCGCAGCCGTACGTGGCCGCCGGGGACGAGTCGTTTGAGTTCCTGCGCGCTGCCCTCGGCGACGAGCCTGCCGCCGTTGAGCACCGCGATCCGGTCGGCGAGCTGGTCGGCCTCCTCCAGGTACTGGGTGGTGAGGAAGACCGTGGTCCCGCCGGCGACCAGCTCGCGGATGATCTGCCACATGGTGTGGCGGGAGCGCGGGTCGAGGCCGGTGGTCGGCTCGTCGAGGAAGATGATCCGCGGGCTGCCGACCAGGGTCATGGCGATGTCGAGGCGGCGCTTCATGCCGCCGGAGTAGGTGGACGCGGGCTTGCGGGCCGCCTCGGTGAGGTCGAAGCGGTCCAGCAGCTCGGCGGTGACCCGGCGCCCCTCGCCCTTGGAGAGGTGGTGCAGGTCGGCCATGAGGAGCATGTTCTCCTCGCCGGTGATCAGGCCGTCCACGGCGGAGAACTGTCCGGTGACCCCGATGGCGGCCCGTACCGACTGGGCCCGCGCGCGGATGTCGTGGCCGGCGATCCGGGCCTCGCCGCCGTCGGCGGAGATGAGGGTGGAGAGGATGGTGACCGCGGTGGTCTTTCCGGCGCCGTTCGGTCCGAGGAGGGCGAAGACCGTGCCGGCCGGTACCCGCAGGTCGATGCCGTCGAGGACCGTCCGGTCCCCGTAGGCCTTGCGCAACGCGGTGGCCTCGATGGCGAGTTCGTCGTCTGTCGTCGTCATGCGGCAGAGCTTGCGGCCGCGGCGGTTCAGCACGGCTTCAGCCGGGTTTCAGCGCGGGCCTGACGGTTTCAGGGCGCCGAGGTCCCGGTGCGGCCGGTGGCGACGCTGCTCATCGGGCTGGTGGGCGGTGTGGTCGTGGGGATGGCCTCGGTGGGCTCCGGATCCCTGATCATCGTGATGCCGACGCTGGCCCACCCGCGTCATGAGGCGAACCCTCTCGTCGGCACCGACCTCGTGCGGGACCTCGTGCGGGCCGTCCCCCTGGCGGCCGCCGCGGCCCTCGGCCACCTGCTGGTCGGCGACGCCGACCTGGGCCGCGCGGCGCCCCTCCTGATCGGCGCCGTGCCGGGCGTCCTGCTCGGTTCCTTCGTCTCCAGCCGGATCGCCGGCGGCGCGGTGCGCCGGTCGCTGGCCGTCCCGCTGACCGGGTCCGGGCTGTCGGTGCCGAGGCGCCGTCCGCCGTCGTCGGGCTCGGCTGCCTGGGAGCGGCGCTGCTCGGCGGGACGGTCGCCGTCCGCGACCGCCCTACCGCGCGCCTCCGGCGGCGGCCGGGACGCCGGACCGGAGCGCGCGGGAGGACGTCGCCGAGCGGACCGGCCCGGTCGCGGCGGCCACCGGGACACGACGCCCGCGCCGGCCCGGAAGCCACGGCCGGGTGGCGGACGGGTGGCCGGGGCCGCCACCGCTTTCCCTCCCGCGCCGCCGTGTCCGACTCGCGGAGGTCACGTCCCGCGCGCGACCATGGCAGGAGTCGGCCTTGAAGGAGCGCGCATGCGACGGAACCGACTGCTCACCACGGCCGCGGCACTGGGCGCGGCCGCCGCACTGGGGCTGGCCGTGCCGCACACCGCCGCGGCCGGCACCGTGGGCGGCTGTTCGTACGTGTCCTCGGACCTCCGGCCCACCCTCACCTACGGCAGCACCGGCGCCGCGGTCCGGCAGGCACAGTGCCTCAGCAACGCCTGGGGCGGCGTGCCGCCGAAGCTGGCCGCCGACGGGCGCTTCGGCGACCGGACGCTGAAGAAGATCGAGTGGATCCAGGTCTGCCACGGTCTCCCGGAGAGCGGCGTGATCGAGGGCCGCACCTGGGAGGTCCTGTACCACCCGGCCCTGGACTGCTACGCCCGTTACCCGGACTGACGGCCGCCCCGCCCGCTCGCCCGCCCCGTCCTGTTTCGTCCCGTCCGCCGATCCCGCGGCACCCGCCGGACCGTTAGGGTGTCGTTAAAGAAATCGCAAAGGGACTGCGGAACGAGACAGACGAGACAGGGGAGACAGCCTTGGGGGCTCCACGCCTGAGCAGGACGCCGTTGCCGGGAATCGGCGTGCGGTACGACCTCACCACACGGGAACAGCGCAGGCTCTCCGTGGTCGCGCACCGCGACGGTTCACGGATCGTGAGCGCCTACCACCAGGACGACCCCGACGCCTGCGCCTTGTCGGTACGGCTGTCCTCCGGGGAGACGGACGCGCTCATCGACGCGCTGATGCCGACCCACCACAGCCCGAACCTGCTCTCCACCACCGACCTGGGCCTGGTCGCCGAGCGGATCGAGCTGGGCGCCACCTCGTACTGGAACGGCAGGCTCCTCGGCGAGACCCGGATGCGCACCGAGACGGGGGTCTCCATCGTGGCCGTGCTGCGCCGCGCCGAGGCCGTCCCCTCCCCCGCGCCCGACTTCCGGCTGGCCGGCGGGGACACGCTCATCGTGATCGGCACCCGCGAGGGCGTCGACGCGGCCGCCGTCATACTCGGGCGGGAGTGAGGCCTCCGTGCACGACTCCGCCGTCTTCCTGATCGAGTTCGGGGCGATCATCCTCGGCCTGGGCCTGCTCGGCCGGCTCGCCGGGCGCCTCCGGTTCTCGCCCATCCCCCTCTACCTGCTGGCCGGTCTCGCCTTCGGCAACGGCGGCATCTATCCGCTCGGCACCAGCGAGGAGTTCGTCGCGATCGGCGCCGAGATCGGTGTCGTCCTGCTGCTGCTGATGCTCGGCCTCGAGTACACGGCCAGCGATCTCGTCTCCAACCTCAAGACCCAGTACCCGGCGGGCCTGGTCGACGCCGCGCTCAACGCGCTGCCGGGCGCCGCCATGGCCCTGCTGCTGGGCTGGGGCCCGGTGGCGGCCGTGGTGCTGGCCGGCGTCACCTGGATCTCGTCGTCCGGGGTCATCGCCAAGGTGCTCGGCGACCTCGGGCGGCTCGGCAACCGGGAGACCCCGGTGATCCTGAGCATCCTGGTCCTCGAGGACCTGTCCATGGCGGTCTACCTGCCGATCGTGACCGCGCTGCTCGCCGGTGCCGGCCTGGCCGCGGGCAGCCTCACGCTGGCGATCGCCCTCGGGGTGGCCGGGCTGGTGCTGCTGGTGGCGGTGCGCTACGGCCGCCTCATCTCCCGATTCGTCTCCAGCGACGACTCGGAGAAGCTGCTCCTGGTGGTGCTCGGCCTGACCCTGCTGGTCGCCGGGATCGCGCAGCAGCTCCAGGTGTCCGCGGCCGTCGGCGCGTTCCTCGTCGGCATCGCGCTCTCCGGCGAGGTGGCGGAGGGAGCCCACCATCTGCTCTCGCCGCTGCGGGACCTGTTCGCCGCCGTCTTCTTCGTCTTCTTCGGCCTGCACACCGACCCGGCGAGCATCCCGCCGGTGCTGCTGCCCGCGCTCGCGCTGGCGGTGGTCACCGCGTTGACGAAGATCGCCACCGGGTACTGGGCCGCCCGCCGCGCCGGCATCTCCGCCAAGGGCCGCTGGCGGGCCGGCGGCACGCTGGTCGCCCGCGGCGAGTTCTCCATCGTCATCGCGGGTCTCGCCGTCACCGCCGGCATCGAACCGTCCCTGGGCCCGCTGGCCACGGCCTACGTCCTGATCCTCGTCGTCCTCGGCCCGCTCACCGCCCGCTACACCGAACCACTGGGCCGCCGCCTCACCCGCCGCTTGGAGCCCGCGGACACCGTCGCCCTCGTACCCGCGCAGGCCGGCGCCCCCGAGCAGGACACGGTGGGCCGGGTGTGATCCGCAGCGACCACAGGAGAGGGAACGGTTCGCGGAACACAGCGCGGGCAGAACCCGGCGCGAGCGAAACACAGCGCGGGCGGAAATGACACAGGAAAGCGAATAGCTCGCACAGGAAAGCGAAAAGGCCGGACCCGGAGAACCGACGTCGCGGGCCCGGCCTTTTCGGCGGTGCCGAGTGGCGTCACTCCGAGTACTGCGGATATCCCGAACCCGGCCCGTAGCGCGTCGACGAGGGGTCCAGCGTCTTGCTGAATTCGTTCAGCTTTCCGAATCCGTGCTGCAGCTGCACCCGGTCCTGCACGGTGAAGGCGACCGCCGAGCGGGTGCCCCCCGACTCCTTCTTCTTGTGCTCCGCCAGCCAGTACTCGACCTCCTTCACCGCGATGGCCTTGTGCGCGTCGAGGTCATCGAGCGGCCGGCGGTAGTACTGGGTCAGCTCCGGCTTCAGGAAGACCGAGTCGATCTCGCGCGCGCCCCGCTCACCGGCCGTGTCGCGGAGGGTCTGGATGGCGGCGACGATCCCCTCGCCGACCGTCGGCCCCTCGCAGTCCTTGATCTTCTCCTGGATGTGGTCGATCACGTTCTTGCGCGGTGTCCTTCCGTCCGGCGGCTCCACGTCGGAACGCAGGTCGGGAACTTTCGACGCGCTCCTGAAGAACAGCGTGATAAACCAGGACTTCGGCTGTCCCTCGGGTTGCTGGATACTCAAAACCACTCCCTCGGCAGAGAGTCGGAAATCGTGCCAGCAAGTAGACACCCCACCGGAAAAACGGTCAATAATACGCGATAAAGAGGAATGGGGAACTCTTTTCCCGTGGACCCCGGAAGGCCCGTCAGTTGTTCCAGGTCTCGTCGTACGGGTCCGCCGGGGTCGGGATCGGCTTGGCCTCGGTGACGCGGAGGAACGGGATCGGACCGTCGTTCACCGGATCGCGGCCCTGCCTGCTCGTGTAGGTGCCCGTCACCTGGAGCCAGGCGTCCGGCCGGAGGACCGGGGGGATCGCGCCGGTCAGGCCCACCTTCACCGGCTGGGCGTCCGCCGCACAGCAGTTGAGGGCCATGCGCACGAGGTACGGGGTGCCGGAGGAGTCGACGGCCACGAAGCCGGCGATCCGGACCTGACGGCCGGCTAGCGAACGGCCGTGGTCGTACACGGCGCGGCCCGCGTAGTCGACCAGGTTGAGCGGGACCGGGTCGGACGTGGGCAACGTCAGGTAGCCGTACGGCTGTTGCAGGGCGGTCCCGGTGCGCAGCGCGCTGTAGGAGCCGAGCGCGGGCGGGGCGACGAGGATCAGGGCGAGGAGGGGGAGGACCAGCAGCCAGGAGATGCGCGGTTCCCGGTGGACGTGCGCCTCCGCGGGGACCTCGGGAGGTGTCCCGGCCGGTGCGGTGGCGGTGGCCTCCCTGCGGGCGCGGGCGCGCTTCCACTCGTACCACCCGGTCGCCAGCGCGGAGACGATCAGGACGGCGCCGGCGGCCAGCACCAGCGGCTGCAGGCCCGCCTTCACGTAACGCAGGTAGAGGTCGGTGCCGCCCGCGTGCAGCAGGGCCACGCCCACCAGGAACATCACCGCCGCCTGGGCCTGCCGGTTCACAGCAGCACCGCCCCGGTCAGGACCGCGCCGGCGATCGCCGCGGCGAAGGTGGCCGGTGCGAACCGCAGGGCGAAGCCGCGGCCGAAGGTGCCCGCCTGCATCGCGAAGAGCTTGAGGTCGATCATCGGGCCCACGATCAGGAAGGCCAGCTTCGCGGTGAGCGAGAACTGGGTGAGGGACGCCGCCACGAACGCGTCCGCCTCCGAGCAGATGGACAGCAGCACGGCCAGCAGCGAGAGGGCGAGGATCGCGATCACCGGGTTGGCGGCGGCCGTGCGCAGCCACTCGGCCGGAGCCACCGCCTTCAGCGTCGCCGCCGCCATCGCGCCGAGGACCAGGAAGCCCCCCGCGTGCACGGTGTCGTGCCGGACCGAGTCCCAGAACGCCTCCGCCCTGGTCTGGCCCTCGTGGTGCGCGTGCGCCGGCAGACGCAGCCAGTCCGTACGGCCCAGGCGCTGCCACAGCCAGCCCATCGAGCAGGCCACCAGCAGGCTGCCGGCGAACCGGCCCACCACCATCTCGGGGTCGCGCGGGAACGCCACCGCCGTCGCCGTCAGCACGATCGGGTTGATCGCGGGCGCGGAGAGCAGGAAGGCGATCGCCGCGGCCGGGGTGACGCCCCGGCGGACCAGGGCGCCCGCCACCGGCACGGACGCGCACTCGCAGCCCGGCAGGACGGCACCGGCCAGACCGGCGACCGGAACGGCCAGCGCGGTACGGCGGGGCAGGGCGCGGGCGAAGAAGGACGGCGGCACGAAGACCGCGATCGCCGCCGAGAGCAGCACCCCGAGGACGAGGAAGGGCAGCGCCTGGACGACGACCGCCACGAACACCGTCATCCAGCTCTGCATCACCGGGCTCGACAGCGCGCCGCGCACCGGCCCCTGGAACACCACGACCAGGACGAGGAGCAGGGTCAGGGCCAGCGGCGAGCTGAGGTGCCAGCCGTCCTGGGCGGGCGGGGTGCGGGCGGGGTCGGGGCCGGCGGTCCTGTCGCCGGGCGCGCCGCCGGGCGGGGCGGCTTTCTCGGTGATGGCCACGGGTCCGATACCTCCGGCACTTCGCTCAGATCCGGGAGGGTACTCCCTCCTCCCCCCTACGGGCGGGCGGCGACGGCCGTTCACCTCGTTGCTGGAACCATGCATGCCGTTGAGGCACTCTTTCCCCTTGTGGCGAGCGTTCCGTATCAAGGTGGTGGCGCCCCGGCGCACATGGTGGTGTGCGGGGACGACGGGCTCGCGCACCGGCTGGCGGCCGAGTTGCGCGTCGTGTACGGCGAACAGGTCACGCTCGTCGTGCCGCCGAACGTGCGGATCGCCCGGCCTCCGGTGGTCGGAAGGGCCCGCGGCGCCTCGGCCGCGGCGCTCCTGGACCGGGTGGTCAGCGCCGCCGTCGGACGGACCAACGGCAACGGCAACGGCGGTGGTGGCACGGGCGGTTCCGGACCGGCCGCCGGTGAGGGCGCGCGTGGCGACCGGGTGCTGGAGGCCGTCGAGGCCACCGAGACGGTGCTCGCCGAGGCGGGCGTGGAGCGGGCCGCCGCCCTCGCCCTGGTGTACGACGACGACGAGACCAACATCCGGGCGGCCCTCACCGCCCGCCGGCTGAACCCGCGGCTCCGGCTCGTCCTGCGGCTCTACAACCGGCGGTTGGGCCAGCACATCGAGGAACTCCTGGACCAGGCGGCCGTACTGGCGGTCGGTGACGCGGACGGCGGTGCGGGCGACACGTCCACGACCGTCCTCTCCGACGCCGACACCGCCGCGCCCGCGCTGGCCGCCACCGCGCTCGCCGGCACCGGCAAGGTCATCCAGACGGACGGGCTGGTGCTGCGGGCGGTGGACCTGCCGCCGGGCGCCCTCGCCGGAGCGGACTCCGGCCGCGGGCTGTGCACGCTGGCGCTGTTCTCGCTGAACAACACCGGGGCCGCGCCGGTCGAGGGCGCCCGCGATCAGGGGCCGCGGCTGCTGCCCGACGACGCGGAGGTACGGGACGCCGGCGAGCGGGGCGTGATGGTGCTGGAGCAGGTGTCCTCGTCCTCGTCCGCGGCGGAGGCGCAGGACCGGCGCCGGGTCGGGGTCCTGCCGGTGCTCGCCTCGCTGTTCTCGCGACGGCTGCGGTGGTCGCTGGCCGGGGTCGGGGGGTGCGTGATCGCGCTCGCGGTCGCGCTGTCGGTGGTGACGGGCATACATCCGGTCCGGGCCTTCTACTACACGCTCCTCGACCTGTTCGCCATCGACGATCCCGCGATCGGGCAGTCGCTCGGGCGGCAGATCCTTCAACTCCTCTCCGGGCTGATGGGGTTGCTGCTGCTGCCGGTGCTGCTGGCGGCGGTGCTGGAGGCGCTGGGCACCTTCCGGACGGCGTCGGCGCTGCGCAAGCCGCCGCGGGGGCTGAGCGGGCACGTGGTGCTGCTGGGGCTCGGGAAGATCGGGACGCGGGTGCTGACGCGCCTGCGCGAACTGCACGTGCCCGTGGTGTGCGTCGAGTCCGATCCGGAGGCCCGCGGGCTGGCGGTGGCCCGGCGGCTGCGGGTGCCGGTGGTGCTCGGGGACGTCACCCAGGAAGGCGTCCTGGAGGCCGCCAAGATCCATCGGGCGCAGGCGCTGCTCGCGGTGACCAGCGCGGACACCACGAATCTGGAGGCCGTGCTGTACGCGCGGGCGGTACGGCCGGACCTGAAGGCGGTCCTGCGCCTGTACGACGACGACTTCGCGACCGCCGTGTACCGGACGCTGCGCGCCGCGCATCCGCGGGCGGTCACCCGGAGTCGGAGCGTCTCCTACCTGGCGGCGCCGTCCTTCGCGGGCGCGATGCTGGGGCGGCAGATCCTCGGGGCGATTCCGGTGGAGCGCAAGGTGCTGCTGGTGGCGGCCGTGGACGTCGGCGGGCATCCGCAGCTGGAGGGGCGGACCGTGGACGGGGCGTTCCGGGCCGGGGCGTGGCGGGTGCTGGCACTCGAAGGGCAGCCGCAGGTCGCCGGGGACCGGGTCCTGCGGGACGGGGACCGGGTGGTGGTCGCGGTCACCCGCCGGGGCCTGGCGGAGCTGTCCGGCCGGGTACCGCCCACCCACCCGACCGGCGCACTCGGCTGAGAGCGTCCCGGCCGGCCGGATCGGCCGGGTCGGAGGGGGCGGAGAGGCCGGCCGGATCGAAGGGGTCGGAGGGAGCGGCCGGGACGGAGGGAGCGGCCAGGTCGAAGGGGGCGGCCAGGTCGAAGGGGGCGGCCGGGTCGGAGGGGGCGGGCCAGACCGGCTCGACTGGCCCGAGACCGCGACCCTCGCGGGGTCGGCCGCGTCCGGATGCGGCGTCGTGTCCGGGCGAGCCGGTCGCCGCCCTCGCCGAGGCGGCGGACGACGCGGCGGAGGCGCCGGTGCTCACGGGGTGCCGGGCCGCGCGGAGTTGCCCCGCCGGGAGAGGCGGGGCACCGAACCGCGCGGCGCCGGGTCCGGGTCAGTCCGTCGGTGCGGCCGCCGCGGGCGTCAGGTGGCTCTCCGCGAACTCCATCTCCAGTCGCAGTTGCTTGATCCGTTCGTCGACCACCAGAGAGCCGTGGCCCGCGTCGTAGCGGTAGACCTCGTGCGGGGCCGAACGGGCGGCGAGGCGGGCGACGTAGTTGTCGATCTGCCGGATGGGGCAGCGGGGGTCGTTGACACCGGCCGAGATGTAGACCGGGGCCTTCACGTCGTCGACGTAGGTCAGAGGCGAACTCGCGGCGAAGCGGTCCGGGACCTCCTCCGGCGTACCGCCCAGCAGCGTGCGGTCCATCGCCTTCAGCGCCTCCATCTCGTCGTGGTAGGCCGTGACGTAGTCGGCGACCGGGACGACCGCGATGCCCACCGCCCAGGACTCCGGCTGGGTGCCGAGGCCGAGCAGCGTCAGGTAGCCGCCCCAGGAGCCGCCGGTCAGGACCAGGCGGTCGGGGTCGGCCAGGCCGGACTCGACCGCCCAGTCCCGGACCGCCGCCACGTCCTCCAGCTCGATCAGGCCCACCCGGTGCTTCAGCGCGTCCGTCCAGGCCCGGCCGTAGCCCGTGGAGCCCCGGTAGTTGATGCGGACCACCGCGTAGCCGTGGTCCACCCAGGCCGCCGGGCCCGCCGCGAAGCTGTCGCTGTCGTGCCAGGTCGGGCCGCCGTGCAGGTCGAAGACGGTCGGCAGCGGCCCCTGCGCTCCCGCCGGCTTCTGGATCAGCGCGTGGATCCGGCCGCCGGGACCCTCCACCCAGGCGTCCGAGACCGGGACGGACGGCGGGCACCTCATGCCCGGCGGGTCCAGGACCACCTCGCCCGTCGTCGAGCGCACCACCGGCGGCTCGGCGGCGGAGGACCAGAGGTACTCGACGCTTCCGTCGGGCCGCGCCGTCGCCCCGGAGACCGAACCGGCCGGGGTCGGGATCGCGGTCAGCTCGTGCGCCGCCAGGTCGTAGCGGAACAGTTCGCTGCGGGCCTCGTGGCTGTGGACGATCAGCAGCGCGCTGCCGTCCGGGTACCACTCCGCGCTCACGTCGCCCGGCAGGTCGAGGGTCAGGTCCGTCTGCTCGCCGGTCACCACGTCCCAGACCAGCGGCTCCCAACGGCCGCGCCGCTGGTGGCCGATGAGCAGCCGCGGATCGCCCTCGACCGGGGCGAAGCCCAGGACCTCAAGGCCCAGTTCCTCCACACCGCCCCGGGTGTCGTCCAGTTCGGCGACCGGCGTGGCGTCCGGGCGGATCACGCGCAGCGCCGAGTGCATGGCGTCGCCGTGCTCGGTGTGCTCGATGGCGATCAGCGAGCCGTCGTGGGAGAGGTCGCCGACGCCCGCCGACTCGTGGTGACGGTAGATCTCCCGCGGCTTCTGTCCCGCTCTGACCAGGTAGATCGTCGTACCCTCGTCGTCGGTGGAGCGGCCCACGACCGCCGTGCTGCCGTCCCGGCCGAGCGCCAGGCCCGAGGGGTAGGACGGCTCCAGGCCCGGTGTCGCCTCCTCGTCCGCGCCGCCGCCGAAGGGCTGGCGGCGCCAGACGCCGAACTCGTCGCCGTCCTTGTCGTCGAACCACCAGATCCACGCGCCGTCCGGGGAGAGCAGCCCGTCCGTCGTGCCGTTCGGCCGGTTCGTCGCCTGGCGCTGCTCTCCGCTCGCGCGGTCCCAGGCGTACAGCTCATACGTCCCCGTCGCGTTCGACACGAACAGGGAACGGTCGGGGGCGTCCTCCGCCCAGTCCGGCAGGGAGACCCGAGGGGCGCGGAAGCGCTTCTCCCAGTCCGGCATGTCGCTCTCACTCATGGCCGCAGTCATGGCCCCATAGTGCCCGTACCCGCCCCTGACGCGCTGGCGGGCGTCCTCAGCCTGTGGACAACTTTGCGAGCGGACGCCCGTCCGCGCCGCCCCCCGATCCCGGGTCACCGCAAAGCGACCCGTACCGTGGAAGGCGTGTACCGCTTCCTGCTGACACCCCGCTGGTGGGGCATCAACGTCTTCGTGCTGCTCGCCATCCCGTTCTGCGTCTTCATGGGGTCCTGGCAGCTGAGCCGCTTCGAGTCACGGGTCGAGGCGCACCGCAGCGCCGACAAGCAGGTGGTGGACGCCCGGACGGAAGCGGCCCGGCCGCTCGCCGACCTGCTCCCCGTCGACCAGTCGACCTCCGGCAGGCGGGCCACCGTCAGCGGCCGGTACGCCAAGCAGCTGCTGGTCCCCGACCGGCAACTCGACGGCAGGGACGGCTTCTACGTGCTGACCCTGCTGCGCACCGACTCCGGCCGCGCCCTGCCCGTCGTCCGCGGCTGGCTGCCCGGCCGGGCCGGCGCCGCCGAGGTGCCCGCGCCGCCGGCCGGCGAGGTCACCGTCACCGGCGCGCTGCAGGCCTCCGAGACGCCCGGCGACAACGGCGTCAGCACCCAGGGCGGGCTGCCGTCCGGGCAGACGGCGGCGATCAGCGCGGCCTCCCTGGTGAACCTGGTGCCGTACCCGGTGTACGACGCGTGGATCACTCTGGACAAGGCCGACGCGGGGATGACGGCGGTGCCGGCGACCGCGCCGGACAACTCGGGGCTGGACCTGAAGGCGTTCCAGAACCTCGGTTACACCGGCGAGTGGTTCGTGTTCGCGGGGTTCACGGTGTTCATGTGGTTCCGGCTGCTGCGCCGCGAGGTGGAGTTCGCCCGGGACGCGGCGCTCGGCCTGGTGCCGGACGAGGAGAGCCCGTCCCCGCAGCCGACCGCGGTCTGACCCGCTCCCAGGTCAGCCGGCTGGCGGGACGGCGGAGCGCAGGCCGAGCCACTGCTCCGCTCCCCAGGCCTGGAACCGCTCCACCTCGGTGAACCCGAGTTTCGCCGCGAGACGCAGCGAAGGGGCGTTGGCGCTCTGGGTGGTGAGCACCACCGGCTCGCCGGGAAGCGCCTCGGCGAGCCAGCCGAGCGCCGCCGTGCACGCCTCGTACCCGTACCCGGCCCCCCATGCCCGCGGCAGGAACAGGTAGCCGAGGTCGGCCTTGTCCGCGGCGGCCGGACGGCTGTGTCCCGTCGCCCGCCTGAGCAGGATCAGGCCGATCATCGCCCCGTCGAGCTCGACGACGAAGCTCCCGGTCCGCCGCTCGGGCACCGCGGGCAGCTCGCGCTCCAGCTCGGCGCGGGAGCGGGGGCCGCCGAGGTAGGTGTGCACCTCCGGCGAGGCGAGCAGTTCGACGAAGACCGCGCGGTCCCGGGCCTCGGGCTCACGCAGCAGGAGACGCTCGGTCCTGATCGGTTCGGGCGGCCAGGACACGCCCCTGAGTTCCTCCACCCGCGCACGCTAACAGCCGCGCCGGACCGGCCGGACGGAAAAGCGCGGGTCCGGTCCGGCCGCGGGCGCGGCAGGGCGCCGCGGCCGGTCACACCGCCGGGAGGACCCCGGTCCAGTAGACCGTCCCGGCGCACGCGTTCGGCACCGTGGCGGAGCCGGCCGGGGAGCCGGCCTCGGGGGTGTACGAGACGGCGACGGAGCCGTCGGCCGTGCCGCCCTCGGTGAGCAGCTGGCTGGTGACGCCCTCCGACCCCGAGGTGGTGGTTCCGGTGGTGCCGCTGCCGGGGTCCGCGGACGGGCTCGGCGAGGTCGTCGGGCCGCCGGTGTCGCCGGATCCGCCGGTGTCGCCGCTGGTCGGGCAGGTCTCCAGCGGGACGAAGCCGAACTTCTCGTCGAAGGCCGCGCCAGGTGCCAGGACCAGGCCGGTCAGCTCGGCGGACGGGTCGGGGAGTCCGGCCGCCGCGTCGCCCGAGGCGTGCCGTACGGCGCTGAGCTTGCCGGCGTCGGCCGCGCCCTGCGCGAGCAGGCTCACGGTGCCGGGACCGCCGACGGTGCAGCTGGTCTTGGAGACGTTCACGACCCGGAAGCCGCCGTAGACGACGCCCGTCGAGTCGGGGGCGCCGACGGTGGCGGTCGGGGTGCCGAGCTGGTCCGAGGTGCAGACCGGGGCCGTGGTGCCGGCGCTGGTGGAGGGGACGACCTTGGTGCCGCCGACGGAACCGGTGCTCTCGTCCTTGCCGCTGTCCTTGGTGCCGCCGGACTCCTGGCCGGTCGGCCGGCCGCCGGTGCCGCCCGCGGTGCCGGAGCCGCCGTCCGGGTTCTTGCCGCCGCCGGAGCCGCCCTGGGTCTGGGAGGCCTGGGCGGCCATGGAGGTGTTGGGGTCGGTGCCGCCGGAGTGGGAGACGTGCACCAGGGCGGGGATCGCGGTGCCGATGAACAGGGCCGCTGCCGCCATGCCGACGGCGGCCTGGCGCTTGCGGGCGCGGCGGGCCGGGACGGCGCGCCGCAGGTGGTCGAGGGCGCCGTCGCGCGGCGCGAGGTCGTCGACCGCGGAGTGCAGCATGCGGCGCAGGGCCAGTTCGTCGGTGCCGAGCCCGTCGTGGTCGGGGCCGATCCCGCCGAAGCCCTGTCCGAGGTCCTCGGGGCTCTTGTCGTCGGGGCCGTGGTTCACAGTTCCGTTCCCAGCGTGCGATGGCGTGTGCTCTTGCTCGTGGTCCCGCGCGGGCTCCCGCCGTCCGGGAGAGTCGTGGCCGCCGGGCCGCTCCCCCGCATCCCGCGGGCCGTCCGGTTCTCCCGGGCCGTCGCAGCCGCGCGGCGCACGGCCGGCGCGTGACGCACCGTCCGGTGTCGGCTCGTGCCAGGCGTAGGGCTCGTGGCGATCATGCGAGTCGCCTCCCTCGGGGCTGTCCGTCATGCCGCCGACTCCATCGCGACCCGCAGTGCGGCGATGCCGCGCGACCCGTACGCCTTCACCGAGCCGAGCGAGATGCCGAGCGTCTCGGCGACCTGGGCCTCGGTCATGTCGGCGAAGTAGCGCAGCACGAGGACCTCGCGCTGGCGGCGCTGCAGGCCCTTCATGGCCTTGATCAGGTCGCGCCGCTCCAGTTGGTCGTAGGCGCCCTCCTCGGCGCTCGCCATGTCCGGCATCGGCTTGGACAGGAGCTTGAGGCCAAGGATGCGGCGGCGCAGCGCGGAGCGGGAGAGGTTGACGACCGTCTGGCGCAGGTAGGCCAGGGTCTTCGCCGGGTCACGGACGCGTTTGCGGGCTGAGTGGACCCGGATGAAGGCCTCCTGGACGACGTCCTCGCAGGAGGCGGTGTCGTCGAGGAGGAGCGCGGCGAGGCCGAGCAGCGAACGGTAGTGCGCCCGGTAGGTCTCGGTGAGGTGGTCGACGGTGGTGCCTGCCGCCACCGTCTCCTCGGCGCCGTCGCGCTGGCCGGGTATGCGGGTGGGGCGCGCCGCGGGCATGGGCGCGATCACCGGCATGCCGCCGGCCGCACCGGGCGGACGGGGGCGCAGGCCCGCGCGGGACGGCGGCCGCAGGGCCGCCGCGCCGAGGGGCGCACTGAGTTCGAGTACCTCTGCCACGTCTGTTGGACACGCCTGACCCCCTCGGGGTTGTACGTGCCAGGCATCACATTCGGGCCGGGCCCGCCGGACGGGGTCGCGCCGGGCGTGCCGGGCCCGCCGGCCGGCGTCGCGGTGACCGTTCGGCGCGCGTCCGGCAGCACACCCGACGGTGCCTCAGATGCCGTCATGCGTCCCGCTCTTCCCTTGTGTCCCATATGAACGGACGTCCCCACGCCCCGATCACGGCGTCCCCACGCCAGGATCATGCGCCCCCATGGCCCGAAGGCCGGCCGCGTAAGCGCCCCGTAAGAGGGCGACCGCAAAGACGCTCCCCGCCGCCCGCTTGGTTGCGGAGGACAGGAAGGGAAATCTTCGAACGCCAAGGGGTCGAGGTTCAAGTGGTTTGGACCATGCTCATGGCCACATTTCCGGTCCGGACGGCCCGCGTGGGCGCGCTCCCACCCAGGACGTTTCCCGTGGTCACCGACTGTTCACGCGAACTCGGCCGTCCCTGAACGGCCGGTCAGTTCCGCCGCCACCAGTTCGGCGATCTGCGCGGTGTTGAGCGCGGCGCCTTTGCGAAGGTTGTCCCCGCAGACGAAGAGTTCCAGCGCGGTCGGGTCGTCGAGCGCCCGCCGTACCCGCCCGACCCACGTCGGATCGGTGCCCACCACGTCGGCCGGGGTCGGGAACTCCCCGGCGGCCGGATTGTCGAAGAGGACGACGCCCGGCGCGGTGTCCAGGATCTCGCGGGCCCCGTCGACGGTGACCTCGCCCTGGAAGCGGGCGTGCACGGTCAGGGAGTGCGTGGTGACCACCGGGACCCGGACGCAGGTGACCGCGACCGGCAGCTTCGGCAGCCCGAGGATCTTCCGGGACTCGTCCCGGACCTTCATCTCCTCCGACGACCAGCCGTCCTCGCGCAGCGACCCGGCCCACGGGACGACGTTCAGCGCGACCGGCTCGGGGAACGGCCCCGTGCTGTCCCCGACGGCCCGCCGCACGTCGCCGGGCTTGGTGCCCAGCTCGGTGCCGGCGACCATCGACAGCTGGGCCCGCAGCGTCTCCACGCCGGCCCGCCCGGCCCCGCTCACCGCCTGGTACGACGACACCACCAGCTCGCGCAGCCCGAACTCGGCGTGCAGCGCGCCCAGGGCGACGATCATCGACAGGGTGGTGCAGTTGGGGTTGGCGACGATGCCGCGCGGCCGGCTGCGGGCGCAGTGCGCGTTGACCTCGGGCACCACCAGCGGCACGTCGGGGTCCATCCGGAAGGCGCCGGAGTTGTCGACCACGACGACGCCCTTGGCCGCGGCGACCGGCGCCCAGCGCGCGGACACCTCGTCGGGCACGTCGAACATCGCGACGTCGACCCCGTCGAAGGCTTCCTCCGACAGGGCGACGACCTCGGCCTCCGCCCCGCGCACGGTCAGCTTGCGGCCGGCCGAGCGCGGCGAGGCGATCAGCCGGATCTCGCCCCAGACGTCCGCCCGCTGGGACAGGATCTGGAGCATGACCGTGCCGACGGCCCCGGTCGCCCCCACGACCGCGAGCGTCGGCTTGGCGGTCATCGGCCGGTGCCTCCGTAGACCACGGCCTCGTCGCTGGCGGAGTCGAGCCCGAAGGCGGTGTGCACGGCGCGTACGGCCTCGGGCACGTCGTCGGCGCGGGTGACGACCGAGATGCGGATCTCGGAGGTCGAGATCAGCTCGATGTTGACCCCGGCGTCGCTGAGCGCCTCGAAGAAGGACGCCGTGACGCCCGGGTTGGTCTTCATGCCCGCGCCGACCAGCGAGATCTTGCCGATCTGGTCGTCGTAGCGCAGCGAGTCGAACCCGATGCCGGCCCGGTTGCGCTCCAGGGCGTCGATGGCCTTGCGGCCCTCGGTCTTCGGCAGGGTGAAGGAGATGTCCGTCAGACCGGTGGCGGCGGCGGACACGTTCTGCACGACCATGTCGATGTTGACCTGGGCGTCGGCGATGGTCCGGAAGATGGCTGCGGCCTCACCCGGCTTGTCCGGCACACCGACGACCGTGATCTTGGCCTCGGAGGTGTCGTGCGCGACACCGGAGATGATGGCCTGCTCCACCTTCTTGTCCCCAATCGGCTGACTGCTGACCCATGTGCCCTGGAGTCCGCTGAAGCTGGACCGGACGTGGATCGGGATGTTGTATCGGCGTGCGTACTCCACACAGCGGTGGAGCAGCACCTTGGAACCGGAGGCGGCGAGCTCCAGCATGTCCTCGAAGGAGATCCAGTCGATCTTCCGCGCCTTCTTCACCACGCGCGGGTCGGCGGTGAACACACCGTCGACGTCGGTGTAGATCTCGCAGACCTCGGCGTCCAGCGCGGCGGCGAGCGCCACGGCCGTGGTGTCGGACCCGCCGCGCCCCAGCGTGGTGATGTCCTTCTTGTCCGCGCTGACGCCCTGGAATCCGGCGACGATGGCGATGTTGCCCTCGTCCAGCGCCGTCCTGATGCGCCCCGGCGTGACGTCGATGATCCGGGCTTTGTTGTGCACCGAGTCGGTGATGACGCCCGCCTGGCTGCCGGTGAACGACTGGGCCTCGTGGCCCAGGTTCTTGATCGCCATGGCCAGCAGGGCCATGGAGATCCGCTCTCCGGCGGTCAGCAGCATGTCGAACTCGCGGCCGGCGGGCATCGGGGACACCTGCTCGGCCAGATCGATCAGCTCGTCCGTCGTGTCGCCCATCGCGGAAACGACGACAACCACCTGGTTGCCGTTCTTCTTCGCTTCCACGATCCGCTTGGCGACGCGCTTGATGCCCTCGGCATCGGCAACGGAGGAACCTCCGTACTTCTGCACGACAAGGCCCACGTGCGCTCCTCGCTCGGTTTGTCTCTGTCGGCTCAGTTTAACGAGCGGCCGGATCCCGCCGGCGTGCTCCCGCATGGTGAGACGTGGTGACGGAGGGTTCCGCCGCTCGCTTCCGGGACGGAACATGCCCAGCGCACCGCGCACCACTCGGGAAAGTGCGGTGGCTCACAGTGACGGCGGCGAGGAGAGCGCCGAGGCCGGGACCGGTCCGGTGCCCCGGCAGCCGGGGCGCCTGCTCACGAGGTCCGCAGGCCCAGCTGTCCGCCGATCTCCTCCTGCATGACCTGGCCCGCCTCGAACTCCAGGGTCTCGTCGCCCAGCGCCGCCTGGTCGGTGTCCAGGCCGTCCAGCTCCGCCAGCGGCTGGTTGAGGCGCACGTGGATGAGGATGGACTGCAGGGCGCGCAGGGTCGCGGAGGCCGTCGGGCCCCAGTTGGAGAAGTAGGAGAACTGCCACCACCACAGCGCCTCCGTGGTGCGGCCGGCCCGGTAGTGGGCCATGCCGTGCCGGAGGTCGGCGACGATGTCGGCCAGGTCGTCCGAGATACGGGCCGGGACGGGCGCCCTGCGGGGTTCGTACGGGTCGAAGACCTCGGAGTAGACGTCGATCGGCTCCAGCATGCGGGCGAAGTTCTCGCGCAGCTCGTCGACGTCCGGCTCGGGACCCAGGTCCGGCTCGTAGCGCTCGTCGGGGACGATGTCCTCGTGCGCGCCGAGGCGGCCGCCGGCCAGCAGCAGCTGGGAGACCTCCAGGAGGAGGAAGGGCACCGCCGAGTCCGGCTCGTCGCCCTTGGCCACCTCCGTGACGGCCACCAGGAAGCTCTCGACCTGGTCGGCGATCTGGACCGCGAAGTCGTCGGGGTCCTGGGCGGTCGCGTGCAGTGTGGCGTCAGACATCTAGGAGTCGTCTCCCCTCGAAGGCGCGTCCGAGGGTGACCTCGTCCGCGTATTCCAGGTCGCCGCCCACCGGGAGGCCGCTGGCCAGGCGGGTGACCTTCAGGCCCATGGGTTTGATCATGCGGGCGAGGTAGGTGGCGGTCGCCTCGCCCTCCAGGTTGGGGTCCGTGGCCAGGATGAGTTCGGTGACCGCGCCGTCGGCCAGCCGGGCGAGCAGTTCCCTGATCCGCAGGTCGTCGGGGCCGACGCCCTCGATCGGGCTGATCGCGCCGCCGAGCACGTGGTACCGCCCGCGGAACTCGCGGGTGCGCTCGATGGCGACCACGTCCTTGGGCTCCTCGACCACGCAGATCACCGACTGGTCGCGGCGCGGGTCACGGCAGATGGTGCACAGCTCCTCCTGCGCCACGTTGCCGCAGACCGCGCAGAACCGGACCTTGGCCTTGACCTCCAGGAGGGCCTGGGCGAGCCGCCGTACGTCCGCCGGCTCCGCCTGCAGGATGTGGAAGGCGATCCGCTGCGCGCTCTTCGGACCGACGCCGGGCAACCGCCCCAGCTCGTCGATGAGGTCCTGGACCACGCCTTCGTACAACGGACTGCCCTTCCTGGAGTCTTCGGTACGTACCGTAGTTGGCTGCCGCCTGTCCTAGGAAGGCGGTACGGGTGTCGCACGGGCGACGAACATCAGAACGGCCAGATCAGAACGGCAGACCGGGGATGCCGCTGCCGCCGCCGAGCCCCTGCGTGAGCGGGCCGAGCTTCTGCTGCTGGAGCGCCTGGGCGTTCGCGTTGGCCGCCTGGACGGCCGCGACGACCAGGTCGGCGAGGGTCTCGGTGTCCTCCGGGTCCACCGCCTTCGGGTCGATCTTCAGCGTGCGGAGTTCGCCGGCGCCGGTCACGGTGGCCGTCACCAGCCCACCGCCCGCCTGCCCGTCGACCTCCGTGTTCGCCAGCTCCTCCTGGGCCCGCGCCAGGTCCTCCTGCATCTTCTGGGCCTGCTGGAGCAACTGCTGCATGTTGGGCTGGCCACCACCGGGGATCACGATCAGCTCCTGGTTCCGCGTCCGTGTCGTCTGCGTCCTGCTCGGCGTCTTGCCGGTTCTGCACTGCTGTGGATGAGCCTACGTGCTCGACGCGGCCATCGCCCCGCCACACTTTCGAGTGAGAATCCTGGCGGCCCTATACCTGATCAAGGCCCACTTCCGAGCGGAAAAGAGCCGAAAGCCAGGCCTTCGCCACCCATTGGGCGGTAGGAAGGGTGCCCGTCGTCAGCATCCATGGTCACGTGCACCATGACGATCCAATGTCACGGAACGTGAGCGGTTGTGATCAGTAGGGAGTGCCGGGTGGGCCAGCCGGAGATGCAGCCCGAGGGACCGCCTCAGGAAGGGCGGGGCGAGGGCGCGGCCGGACTGCGGCCGGGTGATCTGACCGGGCGCCCGTTCCCGCTCGGGGACTGGGGTGAACCGGCCGAGCGGCTCGACGAGCTGTACCGGTGGGTGGAGCGCGGGGCGCTGGGGACCGCCGAGTGGTACCTGTCGGACCGGATCTGGAAGCGGCGGGGAGCGCGGGCGCTGCGGTGCGGGGCGGCCGTGGGCGCCGTGCTGGGCGCCGCGCTGCCGCTCCTCGACCTCACCGGGGTGGTCGGCGGCGTCGCGCCCTGGGGTTACCTCGCCCTGCTGATGGCGGTGGCGTGCGTGGGCATCGACCGGTTCTTCGGGGTGACCTCCGGCTGGATAAGGGACATGGCGACCGCGCAGGCGGTGCAGCGGCGGCTCCAGGTGCTCCAGTTCGACTGGGCCTCGGAGAGCGTCCGGGAGGTGCTGGGACCGGCGGAGGGCACGGCGAGCGAGGCGGCCGAGCGGTGCCTCGCGGTGCTGCGGCGGTTCTCGGAGGACGTGACGGAACTGGTCCGCACGGAGACGGCGGACTGGATGGTGGAGTTCCGGACCGGTCCGGCGCCGCTCGGTATGCAGGCGACGGTGACGGCCGGGCCGCGCGCGGACGCGGGACATCTGGGCGGCCGCTTCCCGATGCCGCCGGGCGCGAACGGCAGCCGCCCCAACATGCCCAGGCAGCGGCCGCCGGAGCCCCGGTGACACCGGCCGATCCCGTAGCCGACGGCTTTGTCACGACGCCCTAATGTCTTGACATCCACGGAAGCCGCGCCCCATCGTGAGCGGACAGTCCGCGCAACGGTTCCGAAGAGGGGCAGCCACATGGTGCGTACGCTCGGCGTCGCCGTCGTCGGGTTCGGCTGGATGGGGCGGGTGCACACCCAGGCCTACCAGCGGGTCCTCCACCACTTCCCGGAGCTGTCCGTCCGTCCCGAGCTGGTGACCGTCGCCGAGGAGGTGCCCGGCCGGGCCGAGGAGGCCGCCGCCCGGTTCGGGTTCGCGTCCACCGCCCGCGACTGGCGCGAGGTCGCCGCCGACCCGCGCGTCCACGCCGTCAGCGTCACCGCGCCGAACTTCCTGCACCGGGAGATCGGCGTCGCGATGGCCGAGGCAGGCAAGCACCTGTGGATCGAGAAGCCGGTCGGGCTGAGCGCCGGGGACGCCGGCGCGGTCGCCGACGCCGTCGCGAAGGCCGGCGTCCAGGGCACGGTCGGCTTCAACTACCGCAACGCGCCCGCCGTCGCCTACGCCCGTGACCTGATCGCCTCCGGCGAGCTGGGCACCGTCACGCACGTCCGCATCCGTCTCCTCAGCGACTACGCGGCACACCCGGACGGCGCCCTGACCTGGCGCTACGAGCGGGCCCGCGGCGGCGCCGGGGTCCTCGGCGACCTCGCCTCGCACGGTGTCGACCTGGCCCGTTTCCTGCTCGGCGACATCACCGCGCTCGCCGCCGACACCGCCGTCTTCATCCCCGAGCGCGCCCGCCCGACCGGCGCCACCGCCGGCCACACCCTGGCCACCGGCGGCGTGCTCGGCCCGGTCGAGAACGAGGACTACGTCAGCTGCCTGCTGCGCTTCGCCTCCGGTGCCCGCGGCGTGCTGGAGGCCTGCCGGGTCTCGGTCGGGGAGCAGAACAACTACGGCTTCGAGGTGCACGGCACCCGGGGCGCCGTCCTGTGGGACTACCGGCGGATGGGCGAGCTGGGGGTCAGCCGCGGCACCTCCTACCAGGACCAGCCGGTCGCCACGGTCTTCGTCGGTCCCGGGCACGGCGAGTACGGCGCCTTCCAGCCGGGCGCGGCCAACGCCATGGGCTACGACGACCTCAAGGTCGTGGAGGCCCGCGCCTTCCTGCGCTCCATAGCCGAGGGCAGCCCCTACGGCCCGACCCTGACGGACGCCGTGCGCAGCGCGACCGCCCTCGACGCGATGAGCCGCTCGGCCGCGGAGGGCACCTGGGTGAGCCTCGGCTGAACCGGCCCGTCTTCCCCCGCAGCGCACCGCCTTCGCCGTCGGGTCGTCCTCAGTGGCAGCGGGAGTTCACTGCTTGCTGTAGGTGAGGCTCTCCTCGCCGTCCTTGCGGACCCGCTTCAGCCGGCCGTCCGCCAGCAGGGTCACCTCGGTGGCCTCTCCGGCGCTGCACGACGAACGGGGCTCACCGGCCGTCACCGTGGAGGGGCCGATCTCCAACGGGCCGCCCGTGGCCGGCTTCCCGGTGAGTTTCGCGTCGAACTCGCAGTGATAGCCGGGTCCTTCGGCGACCAGGGTCAGCACCGGGTCGCCGACGGCACCCTGCCGGATGGTGAGTCGCCGGGTGTTGTGGCCGGTGGAGTTGTCGATCGAGGTGGCCCAGGTGCCGAGGAAGCCGGTGGGCACGCTGCCGGCCGAGGGAGACGGGGAGGACGGCGATCCGGTGGGCGCCGGTTCCCCGGCGGAGGTCCGGGCGGGCGCCGAGGGGGCGGGGTCGGCGGGGCCGCCGGCCTTGTCGTCGTCACCGCCGCTGCCCAGGAGCGCGTACACGGAACCGCCGGCGGCCAGCATCACCACCAGGGCGACCGCGACGAGGAGCACCGAACGGCGGTTGCGGCCCGGCTCCTCGTCGGGAGCCGGGTCGTAGGGCGGGGGCGGCGGCTGGGGGGCGGGGAAACGGGGAGCGGGTTCGGGGGTGGCGACGGTGGTGTAGGGGTTGTACGACGCCGGCTGCGGGTGCTGCTGGGGGTGGCCGTAGGCGGGATGGGCCGGGGCGTGTTCGGGGGACGGCGAGCCGGGTGCCGGCTGCGGCGCGGCCGGCCGCGCCTGCACGGCACCGCCCCACGCCCACGGGCCGGCCGCGCCGCTCCGCGGGGACTGCGCCGCGGACCCGTACAGCGTCGGGTCCTCCACCTCCAGCAGTTCCACCGCGTGCCGGCCCAGCTGGGCCACCAGCGACCCCGGCAGCCAGGGGTCGCGGGAGCGGCCCTCCTCGACCGTGTCGACCGCTCCCGTCCTGGCCAGGATGGCGTCCAGCGAGGGACGGGTCGCCGGGTCCTTGCGGAGGCAGTCGCGGACCACGTCGGCGATGCCCTCGGGAAGCCCGGCCAGGTCGGGCTCCTCCTGCGCGATGCGGAAGAGCTGCGCGTGCGCACCGCCCTCGGTGGCACCGAAGGGAAGCCGGCCGGTGGCCGCGTAGGCGAGCACCGAGCCGAGGCTGAAGACGTCGGAGGCCGGGGTGATCCGGTCGCCGCGCACCTGCTCGGGGGCCATGAAGGCCGGGGAGCCGACCAGCGATCCGGTGGTGGTGATGCCCTCCCCCGGGAGGGTCTCCAGGGCCCGCGCGATCCCGAAGTCGATGACCCGGGGTCCCTCTATCGTGAGCATCACGTTGGACGGCTTGAGGTCGCGGTGGACGATCCCGGCGGCGTGGATGTTGGCGAGCGCGTGCGCCAGCCCGGCGGCGAGGATCCGCACCGACCGCTCGGGCAGCGGCCCGTGGTCGTGCTCGACGATCCTCTGGAGGCTCGGCCCGGCGACGTAGCCGGTGGCCACCCACGGCACGGCGGCCTCGGTGTCGGCGTCCAGGACGGGCGCGGTCCAGAACCCGCCGACCCGCTGCGCGTTGCGCACCTCCTGGCGGAAACGGGCCCTGAAGTCCTCCTGGGCGGCGAGTTCGGCCCTCACCAGCTTGACGGCGACGGTCCGGCCGCGCTCCGAGCGGGCGAGATACACCTGCCCCATGCCGCCCGCGCCGAGCAGCGCCAGCAGCCGGTACCTCCCGATGTGCTGCGGATCCCCGGGCCCCAGCTTCTCCATGGCAGATCCGCCCCTTCTCCACATGTGTGATCCAGCCGAGAATATTCCGGCCGCCCGGGCACCCGGGACCCGCCTTGTCTACGGTTGCGTAACAGGTGCCGTTCCCTCCGGCGCATCCACCGGCTGTGGACAAACTGTCGCGGAATCCCCCTGACCATGGAACATGTCGCCGATATCGCGCCCGCGCCGGATACTCCTAGGCTCGGCGCCATGACCCCTCAGCCCAATCCCCAGGCCGGAGCCGCCGTCAAGGCGGCCGACCGCGCGCACGTCTTCCACTCCTGGTCCGCGCAGGAACTCATCGACCCGCCGGCCGTGGCCGGTGCCGAAGGGTCGTACTTCTGGGACTACGACGGCAGGCGTTACCTGGATTTCACCAGCGGGCTCGTCTTCACCAACATCGGCTACCAGCATCCGAAGGTCGTCGCCGCGATCCAGGAGCAGGCCGCGAAGATGACCACCTTCGCGCCCGCGTTCGCCGTGGAGGCCAGGTCGGAGGCGGCCCGGCTGATCGCCGAGCGGACCCCCGGCGACCTGGACAAGATCTTCTTCACCAACGGGGGCGCGGACGCGATCGAGCACGCCGTGCGGATGGCCCGGCTGCACACCGGCCGCCCGAAGGTGCTCTCCGCCTACCGCTCGTACCACGGCGGCACCCAGCAGGCGATCAACCTCACCGGCGACCCGCGCCGCTGGGCCTCCGACGGTGCCGCGGCCGGGGTCGTGCACTTCTGGGCGCCCTTCCTGTACCGCTCGCGCTTCTACGCCGAGACCGAGGAGCAGGAGACCGCGCGGGCGCTGGAGCACCTGGAGACCACGATCGCGTTCGAGGGGCCGGGCACGGTCGCGGCGATCGTCCTGGAGACCGTGCCGGGGACCGCCGGGATCATGCTCCCGCCGCCCGGCTACCTGGCGGGCGTCCGCGAGCTCTGCGACCGGCACGGGATCGTCTTCGTCCTGGACGAGGTCATGGCCGGGTTCGGGCGCACCGGTGAGTGGTTCGCCGCCGACCTGTTCGGCGTCGTACCCGACCTGATGACCTTCGCCAAGGGCGTGAACAGCGGGTACGTGCCGCTCGGCGGTGTCGCGATCAGCGGGCGGATCGCCGAGACGTTCGCCCGGCGGCCCTACCCGGGCGGGCTGACGTACTCCGGGCATCCGCTGGCCTGCGCCGCCGCCGTCGCCACCATCGGGGTGATGGCGGAGGAAGGCGTCGTCGAGAACGCGAAGCGGCTCGGCGCGGACGTCGTCGGCCCCGCTCTGGCCGCGCTGGCCGAGCGGCACCCGAGCGTCGGCGAGGTGCGCGGCACCGGCATGTTCTGGGCGCTGGACCTGGTGCGGAGCCGGGAGACCCGGGAGCCGCTGGTGCCGTACAACGCGGCCGGGGAGGCGAACGCGCCGATGGCCGCGTTCACGGCCGCCGCCAAGCAGCACGGTCTGTGGCCGTTCGTGAACATGAACCGCACGCACGTCGTGCCGCCGTGCAACGTCAGCGAGGCGGAGCTGAAGGAGGGGTTCGAGGCGCTCGACGCCGCGCTGAGCGTGGCCGACGCGTACACGGTGTAGCGGCGCCCCGCGCTCCCCCGGACCGCCGCGGCACCGGAAGGAGTACTCGCGGAACCCGAACGCGTAAGGTGGCGTGCTCGTAGATGTACATGTAAGCGAGCACGTCACCTGAACGCGTGAGGAGAGGCACCCGACCATGCCGGGCAACGGCGCTGTGACCCGCAGTACGCTGCGCCAGCAGATCGCGGACGCGCTCCGTGACGAGGTGCTCGCCGGGCGCCTCCAGCCGGGCCGTGAGTTCACGGTCAAGGAGATCGCCGACCAGTACGGGGTCTCCGCCACACCGGTCCGCGAGGCCCTGGTAGACCTGTCCGCGCAGGGCGTCCTCGACGCCGACCAGCACCGCGGCTTCCGGGTCCCCGAGTACTCGCTCACCGACTACCGGAACATGATCGAGGCCCGCAGCCTGGTCGTGGACGGCATGTTCCACGCCCTCGCCGACGGCCGCCACCCCGCCTTCAAGGACCCCCGGGAGCCACGGGTCGCGGCCGCCCTGGCCGCCGTCCGCAGGCGCGGCGAAGAGGCCCAGCGGGCCGCCACCGCCGGCGACCTCTCCGTGCTGATCGGCTACGACCTGCGCTTCTGGCGTGAGCTGTCCACGCTGTTCGGCAACCCCTACCTCGGCGACTTCCTGCACCGGCTGCGCGTGCAGTCCTGGGTGTGCGCGGTCCGGCACCTGCGCCGGCTGCCCGATCCGCGCGGACAGCTGTGGTCCCGGCACACCGAGCTGGTCGACACGCTGTCCCGGCGGGACATCGAGGGCGCCCGCGCGATCGTCGCCGCGTACAACGCACACTCCCTCGCCCTCATCGAGCGTCTGTCGGAGAACGGATGACCGCGCCCCAGGAGACCGTCGACCTGTCCGTGGTCATCCCCGCCTACAACGAGGAGGCGCGGCTCGGCCCGACGCTCGACGCCGTCACCCGCTACCTCGCCGACAACGAGAGCCGCTTCGGCACCTGGGAAGTGATCGTCTCCGACGACGGTTCCACCGACGGGACGCGCGAGGTCGCCGCATTAGGACGTCCGCGTGTCCGGCTGGTCGCCGGCGACCGCAACCGCGGCAAGGGCAGCGCCCTGCGCCTCGGGGTGGCCGCCAGCACCGGCCGCCGGGTGCTGGTCACCGACGCCGACCTGGCGGCCCCGATCGAGGAACTGGAGCAGCTCGACAAGGCGCTCGGCGAGGGCTGTGCGGCGGCGATCGGGTCGCGCGCGGTGCCCGGCGCGGAGATATCCGACCACCAGCACCGGCTGCGCGAGCTGCTCGGGCGTGCCGGGAACCTGCTGATACGGGCCACCGCGGTGCCCGGCATCAAGGACACCCAGTGCGGTTTCAAGCTGTTCGACGGCGACCGGGCCCGCGAGGCCTTCGCCGGCTCGCGGCTGGACGGCTGGGGCATCGACGTCGAGGTCCTCCAGCACCTGCACCGCGACGGCGGCTCGATCGCCGAGGTGCCGGTCCGCTGGAGCCACCAGCCCGGCTCCAAGGTCGGCCCGCTGGCCTACCCGAAGGTCCTCGCCGACCTGGCCCGGCTGCGGCTGCGCCGGCTGCGCCCGGCCGACCTGCTGGTCCCGGTGCTCTTCCTGGTCCTGTCGGTCGCCCTGTACTCGGGCCGCTTCTTCGATCCGGGCCACCGCTACCTCACCGACTCCCTCCAGGACCAGAACCAGTGGGAGTGGTTCTTCGCGGTGACCGCGGACAACCTCGCGCACCTGCGCAACCCGTTCTTCTCCGACCTCCAGAACTTCCCCGACGGCGTCAACCTGATGGCCAACACGGTCATGCTGGGCGTCTCCGTCCCCCTCGCCCCGCTCACGCTGCTCGCCGGACCGGCCGTCTCCCTGTCGGTCTGCATGGCGCTCGGCCTGGCCGGGACCGCCGTCGCCTGGTACTGGCTGCTCGTCAGGCGGGTGGTACGGCACCGGGGTGCCGCCTTCCTCGGCGCGGCCCTGGCGGCCTTCGCGCCGCCGATGGTCAGCCACGCCAACGCCCATCCCAACTTCGTGATCCTGTTCATGATCCCGCTGATCATCGACCGCGCCCTGCGGCTGGCGGCGGGCACCCGGGTGAGGCGGAACGGGATCGTGCTCGGTCTGATGGCGGCCTACCAGGTCTTCCTGGGCGAGGAGCCGTTCCTGCTCGCGGCGCTCGGCATGGTCCTGTTCGCCGCCGCGTACGCGGCCGCACGGCCCGAGGTGGCGAGGGAGTCCTGGCGTCCGCTGGGCAAGGGCCTGCTGATCGCGGGCGCGGTCTGCCTGCCGGTCGTCGCCTATCCCCTGTACTGGCAGTTCAGCGGCCCGCAGAGCTACCACAGCGTGCTGCACGGCGACAACGCCGGAAACAGCCCGCTGTCGCTCCTCGGCTTCTCCGAGCGCTCGATGCTCTTCGGGGACGCGGCCCGCGCCAACGAGCTGTCCCTCAACCCGACCGAGCAGAACGCCTTCTACGGCTGGCCGCTGGTCCTGCTCGCCTTCGCGATCACGGTACGGCTCTGGTCGCGGCCGCTGGTCAAGGCGCTGGCGTTCACGGCGGTGGCCGCTGCGGTCCTGTCCATGGGCCCGAAGATCCGCATCCCGCTGACGGACACCGTGTACTCCGGCCCGTGGGCGCTGGTGCGCAAGCTGCCGCTCTTCGAGTCGGTGATCGAGGGCCGGGTGGCGATGATCTGCGCCCCGGCGCTCGGCGTGCTCCTCGCGCTCGCGCTGGAGAAGGTGCTGGGCGCCCGCCGAGTCGGCACCCAGTACTTCGGCCTGCTCGCGCTCGTGGTCGCGCTGCTCCCGATCGTCCCGGCCCCGCTCAAGTCCGCGCCCCGGACGCCGGTCCCGGAGTTCGTGACGAGCGGGATGTGGACGTCGTACGTGGGCAGGGGCGAGTCCCTGGTGCCGCTGCCGCTGCCCGATCCCGGCTCCGCGGAGGCGCTGCACTGGCAGACGGCCGCGGACCTCGGCTTCAAGGTGCCCGGCGGGTACTTCAACGGCCCCTACGGCGAGGACCGCATCGGCATCTACGGCGCCGTCCCGCGCTTCACCTCCGACATGCTGCGCGACGTCCGCTACACCGGGAAGGTGCCGGTGATCGGCAAGAACTGGCGGGCGCAGGCGCGCAAGGACTTCGCGTACTGGAAGGCGGGCGTCCTGGTGGTCGCGCCGCAGCCCAACGACGACAAGCTGCGGCAGGCTCTGCAGGCTCTGACCGGAAAACCCGGTAGGTGGACCGGTGGGGTCTGGGTATGGGACCTGCACGAGGGGAGCTGAGCGGCCCCGCACCGACTACTCTTCCCAGACCGTCTAGCTGAGCACGTGCTGTGAACGCGCGGACACCGCGCCGATACGAGGAGCCCTCTTTGGCCTGTGACCTCTGGCTGGTACCGCTCGTCGACGTGTTGTGCCACACCCCCGACAATCCGTTCGCCGAGGAACTCGCTCAGTACAACAAGGTGCTCGCCGAGGCCGGGCTGCCGCCGGTGCCGGTGTACCAGTACATGCCGGGACTGTCCGGCGAGGTCGCGCCGGTGGCCGGCTTCGACTACGACGCGCTCCACTTCCTGCGCCGCGCCTATCTCCTCCAGGTGTGCGGCCTGCCCGTCTCCCCGGTGGACGACCTGGGCGGCGACTACGAGCAGCTCCTGGAGATGTTCGAGTCCACGGCCCAGCAGTCGCATCTGGTCTGGCACTACGACCACGCCGGCGCGTACGTCCCCGTCGACTTCCCGAGCCCGCTCTCCAGCGACGAACTCCTCGCGAGCGGCGGCCCGCTGGGCTCGTCCCACGCCCTGCTGCGCGAGCTGGAGTACGTCGCCCCGTCGATCGGCATCGACCCGGCGAACCCCCCGGCGGCCCCACAGGCCCCCCTCGCTCCCACCGACCTGGAGGAACCGGCGACCCCGGCTCCCTACGACCCGAGCCCGTTCGCCCGCGAGCGGCACGTGTGGCTCGGCCTGCACGCGGCGGCGACCCGCAGCCTGGCGCAGGGATCGATGATCGTGTTCAGCTGAGGCGGAGGGGGCCTACGTAGGTCAGTTCTGCTCGACGATGCGGATCGTGCGGATGCCGGTGCCCCGGTAGCGCATCGGGGTCCTGGTCAGCACGGCACGGCCGCGTGGCCATTCGACGGTCGGCAGGGCGAGGTGCAGCACATGGGCGCCGCTCCAGTCGGGCTCGTCCTTGCCGTCCTCCGCCCTGCCCTTCGCAAGGCGCAGGCGCTTGCCCACGGCGGCGGCCGCCGCGAAGTCGAGCGCTTCGATGTTGACGGACGGCAGGGCTCCGACATGCTCGGCGACACCGGCCCGCTCCCGCTCCGCGGCGACCAGGCTCACCGCCGGGATGTAGACCCTCAGCGCGGGGTCTTTCTCAGCCTCGACGACCAGTCGCGAGGCCATGCTGTTCCCTGCGCCGAGCGCGAGGGCCGCCGTGTCGTCGAAGATGACGGCACGCGGCAGCGGGTACCGCTCCTCGGTCACTGGACCTCCCCGATGCGCCCCGACTCGATGTCGGCCCACAGCTTCTCGCCGGCCTTCTCGTCCTCCGGTGTGTAGGGCCGGCCGAGGAAGTGCTCCTCGACGTACGCCCTCGTCTCCTCGTACCGCTCGCGCAGCTCTTCCTTGGTGGGTGTGGCCCCGGCCAGCTCCGCCACGAGGTCCCGCATGCTCATTCCGCGTTCCCGGGCGAGTTCCTGGAGGCGATCACGGACAGCGGGGTCGACCTTGATCGTGGTGTCAGCCATGAGCACAGTATACTTGCGGTATACCGTCTCAGGGCGTACGAGTGCGACAGTCATCGACGTTCCTTTCTCTGGTCCTACGCCGCCACCGGGTGAAATTTCCGCCGTTCACCCGTTGGTGACGCGAATTCGTACGGCCGCTCGGAGACCTCGCAGGTCGTCGCGTACCGCCGTGTCACCGGGTCCCGTCGCACCACCCGCCGCAGATGACCCCGTTCCTCCAGCTCACGCAGGGAGGCGACGACCGTCATGCACCCTTCCCGGCGCCGCGCCGCGAGAAGGCGCTCCGTGACCCACGAGCCGTTCGGAAGGCTCAAGAGGTACGCCAGTACGCCCGCGGCTCCCCAGGACAGGCGGTGCTTCCGCTGAAGTGAGCCCGCGAGGGCTGCGAAGGCGCGCAGGGGCGCCGTACGATGAACGCGCATCGGAGTGGTAGCTCCCGGTGTCGAGCCCCCGGGTGTTGGCGCACCGCGGGGGCAATCTGTTGATCGCGACTCTAGGGCCACGCAAAGTGGCGAACGCAAGCCGGAACACCCTTTTCCTGGGCTTTAGTTCACACATTTCACTCCGTGGAGTGAAGCGCGCCGCGCAGCAATCGCGCATGAACGAAACGGTCCGGCTCGGTCGGCGCGTAACGCCAGAACAAAGGCCAGGTCGTCCCGCCGAGCGCGGGCACCGGGATGTACGACACCCGGTCCGGCCCGGCGGCGAGCCGACTGGTCCCGGCCGGCCAGGGCACGTGCCGGTCGGCACTCCCGGCGGCCACCAGGAAGTACACACACCGCCGCCTGCTCGCGACCTCGATCACCGGCCCGGGATCACCCCCGGTCATCCGCGCGAGCAGATCGGCGACGCGTCGCCCCCACTCCCCGTCGTCCACCCGCAAGGCGTCGAACTGGACTCGTTTGAGTCCGGGGGTGACCGCATGACGCGGACGGAGGCGAGCGGCACGACACAACTCGTGGCCGCCATGACCAAGGCGCTCCGCGAGCAGCAGGAGCTGACACAGGAGGAGTTGGGAAAGCAGATCGGCTACACCGGGTCCGCGGTCAGCGCCGTGGAAACGGGGGTGCAGCCCCCCAGCGACAAGATGCTCGTCAAGCTGGAGGAGGCGATCGGCGGCGGCCTGGGCATCTTCGAGAAGGCGCGCAGACTCGTGCTGCTGGACAAGTATCCGGCGCAGTTCAAGAACTTCGCGTTGGTGGAGCAGGACGCGGTGTCGCTGTCGTCGTACCAGACGTTCGTGGTCGACGGCCTGTTCCAGACACCGGAGTACGCGCGGGCACTGATCGGCGGCGGCTTCCCGAAGCTCCCGGAGGAGAAGGTGGAGGAACTGGTCGAGGCACGGGTGGCCCGGCGCGCGCTGTTCGACCGGGCGGAACCGACGGCCATGATCGAGTGACCCCGGGGTCGGCTAACCGAACACGCTGAACAGGGCGAGCGCGGGCCCGGCCGCGTAGACCAGCACGCCGAGCGCGAGTGCCGTCCACGGCCGCCGGAATTGCAGCGTGCCGAGGACGACCGTGGCCACCGCCGCGGCCAGCGTGAGGAACGGTCCGAACATCGCGACGAGCATCCACACACCGGAGTCGTCGCAGAACCGCGCGGTCCCGGCCGAGGTGCCGCAGCTGTCACCGGCGAAGGCCATGCCGAAGAACAGCAGCCCGTCGACCGCCACGGCGACCACGAGCAGCAGCCCGGCCACCACGGCGTAGAGCACTCCGAGGGGCCCGCCCGGCAGGGTGCGCGCCGGGGGCATCGCGGGGCCGAACGGCGCCGGGTACGACGGCGGGTACGACGGCGGGTACGGAGGCGGGTACGAGGGCGGCGGAAAGCTCATGCCTCCATCTCACTCCCGCCCGCCCGCACCCGCCTGAGTACGGCTACTCAACCGGGATGAGCCCGTGCCACCGCGCGGGTCACCAGGGCACCACCCCGTCGTCCTCGAAGAAGCCGCCGGTCGGGCCGCCGTCGGGCAGGGTCGCCAGGCGGATGGCCGTGGCCGCGCCCTGCTGCGGGGTGCGGACGCCCTGGAAAGCGTTGAGGTCGGTGGCGCAGTAACCGGGGCACGCGGCGTTGATCAGGATGTCCGTGTCCCGGAGTTCCCTGGCGTACTGGACGGTGACGGCGTTGAGGAACGTCTTGGACGGGGCGTAGGCGACGGCGATCGGTCCCAGCTCGGCGCCGGGCGCGGACTGCCGGGTGAGGGAGCCGACGCTGCTGGAGACGTTCACGATCCGCGGCGACGGCGCGCGGCGCAGCAGCGGCAGCATCGCGTTGGTGACGCGGATGACGCCGATGACGTTGGTCTCGACGACCGTCCGTACCGTCTCGACGTCGACGGTGGTGGGTGCCTGCGGCGCGCCGCCGGTGATGCCGGCGTTGTTGACGAGTGCGTCGAGGCGTCCCGCGCGGGCCTCCACCAGCTCGGCCGCGGCGGCCACGCTCGCGTCGTCCGTCACGTCGAGCGGCACGCCGAACGCGTCGGCCCCGGCCGCCCGCAGCTTCGCGACGGCGGCCTCCCGGCGCTCCTCGTCCCGGGCGCCGACGCCGACGCTCCAGCCGAGGGCGCCGAGGCCCGCCGCGATCTCGTAGCCGATGCCCTTGTTCGCGCCGGTGACCAGCGCGGTCCTCGGCCGGGTCAGGTCCCCGGCGATGTCTTCGGTCATGTCCTCGATCCTGGCGCGGGCCGGGCCGGGCGGGCCAACACCGATCGGGTGCGCGCCGATACCGCACGGGTATCGATCCCGTCCGGATCGGTAGCATGGCGGACGTGGAGACACGCGAACTGCGGTACTTCGTGGCCGTCGCCGAGGAACTGCACTTCGGGAGGGCGGCGCGGCGGCTCGGGATCGCGCAGCCGCCGCTGTCGCGGGCCATCCGTCAGCTGGAACGGCGGCTGGGGGCGGCGCTGCTGGAGCGCACCAGCCGTCAGGTCGCCCTGACCGAGGCCGGTTCGGTGCTGCTGCGGGAGGCGCGGGCGGCGCTGGACGCCGTCGAGGCCGCCGAGCAGCGCACCCGGCGCGCGGCCCTCGCGGCGGCGGGCCGGGCCGGCGTGGTCCTCGCCACGAAGGCGGGCGCGTCCGGCGACCTGCTGGCGAGGCTGCTCGACGCCTACGCCGCCGAACCCGGCGCGGTCGCCGTCGACCTGCTGCTGTGCGGGGTCGGCGAGCAGGAGCGCATGCTGCGCGACGGCCGGGCCGACGTGGCGCTGCTGCACCTGCCGTTCGACAGCACGGCGGGCTTCGACACCGAGGAGCTGCAGACGGAGAGCCAGGTCGTGGTGGTGCCGGCCGGGCACGCCCTCGCCGCCCGCGACCAGGTGCGGATGACCGAGGTCACCGAGCTGCCGGGCCTGCCGCCGGCGCGCTGGCGGGGCCGCGACGGCTCGTATCCGGACGGGCCCGGTCCCGAGGTCCGGGACCAGGCCCAGCTGTACCAGCTGGTCGCGCTGGGACGGGCGTGTTGCGTGGTGCCGGAGTCGGTCAGGTCCCAGCTGCGCGAGGACCTGGCCGCCGTACCGGTGCCGGACGCCCCGCCGGTCACGACCGTGATCGCCTGGCCGCCCCACAGCCGCTCCCGGGCGGTCGCCGGCCTCGTCCGGACCGCCGCCCGGCTCTGCGCACCGGCCGGCACGGCAGGGTGACGCGCGCGGGGCGGCGGCAGCGGAGCCACCGGGCTACGGGAAGACCGGCGTCCCGCCCTGCGTGAGCTTCCAGTTGGCGGCCGCGAACGTCGACGGGTCGATGGTGCCCTTGGCCGTCGCGTAGGCGACCATCAGGTCGCGGACCTGGTTGGGAGTGCTGTAGACGGTCTCCGCCTCGGCGATGTGCGGGTAGCCGGAGCCGCCGTTGGCACGGTAGTTGTTGACGGCCACGACGAAGACCTGGTCGTCGGCGACCGCGGTCCCGTTGTAGCTGAGGTTCTTGATGCGCGAGCCCTCGGCGGCCGCGATGTCGATCTCGTAGTCGACGCCGGCCGCCGTGTCGTACATGTAGTCCCAGAAGCTGTTGGCGTTGGTGAGGGTCGCGGTGTCGACCGCGGTACCGACCGGGACCTGGTGGTAGTACTTCGCCGCGTACTCCAGGTAGTCCTTGAGCTGGGCGCCGGTGAGCTTCTTGCCGTAGAGGGTGTTCTCGTAGACGTACAGGCCCGCGACGTCGCGGATCGTCACGTCCCCGGCCGGGATGACCGCCGTACGGCTGAAGGGCGCGGCCACCGAGATCAGCGGGAGTGCGGCGTCCGCCGCCGACAGGCCCGCCTTCACCCCGTCCATCTGGACCTGCTGGATGAAGTCGATGGCGGGCACGTCCTTCCAGCAGGCCTCCGCCGTCGACATGGTCGCGGTGCAGGTGCCGATCGCGGTGTTGACGTACTTGACCACCAACGCGTGGTCGGCCGTGAGGAGTTCGGTGATCCGCGGGTCCTCGGCGACCGTGTTGCTGTTCAGCGTGGTGGCGGTCTTCCTGGTGATCTTCCAGGAGCCGCGCACGTGCTCCAGCTCGAAGTCGAAGCGGGAGAGGCGGTAGCCGTAGCAGTACGGCTCGGAGAGGAGGACGTCCTCGCCGGTCTCCGCGTTCTTCACGGTGTACGTCGGGACGTCGACGTGGGTGTGGCCGACGAGGATCGCGTCGATGCCGGGCACCTGCTCGGCGACCAGGTTCGACGCGTTCTCCACGTAGGGCAGTTCGTCGCCCCAGGACGTGGAGCCGTCCAGGCCCGAGTGGTCGGTGAGGAAGACGACGTCGCAGCCGAGGGCGCGCAGCCGCGGCACGTACTTCTTCGCCTGCTCGACCAGGCCCGTGAAGGCCATCTTCCCGCTGACGTTGTCCTTGTCCCACAGGGCGATGCCCGGGTTGGTGAGGCCGAGGATGCCGACCTTGATGTCCGGGCCGTGCGGGACCTTGACGTGCTTGACGGTGTAGGGCCGGAAGGCGGGCCTGAGCGTCTTGGCGTCCAGCGCGTTGGCCCCGAGCAGCGGGAAGTCGCACTGCTTCTCGAAGGTGCGGACGGTCTCGATGCCGTAGTTGAACTCGTGGTTGCCGAGGGCGGCCGCGTCGTAGCGCATCTCGTTCATGGCGATCGCCATGGGGTGCTTGGGGCCGTGCTTGCCGTTCTTGCCGGTGATCGGGTCGACGCTCGCGAAGTAGGAGGCGAGCGACGTGCCCTGGATGATGTCGCCGGCGTCGACCAGGAGCACCCGGTCCGCGCCCCGCTCCGCGCGGATGTTCTTCACCAGGGTGGCGATGCGCGCGATGCCGTACGTGTTGCCCTTGGCGTCCACCGGCGCCGCGTTGGTGTAGTAGTCCCAGTTGAAGACGTGGCTGTGCAGGTCGGTGGTGCCCAGGATGGAGAAGCTCCAGGTCTTGGGCGCCTTCGGGGGCTTGGCGTGGCCGTGGCCGCGCTCGGCCGCCTCGGCGGTGCCGCCGCCGACGGTTCCCGCGACGGCCACGGCGGCTCCGGTGACGGCCGACTTCTGCACGAACTCACGGCGGTTCATGGGATTGACGGGCATTCAGGGCTCCTGGAAGGGCGATACGGAAGGGAGTTGCGTGCGGGAGGCGGCGGGCTACCCGCGTAGATGCTGACCCTCACCCGTTACCGGCGTAACCACGGACAGCCCAAGGGCCGGTCAAGGATTCCCAAGACCGGCCCAAGTCGAGCGGTGAACCGAGGCATTACAGGAACGAGTTGATCTCGATCGTCTCGTCCCGGCCCGGACCCACGCCGATCGCGGAGATCGGGGCGCCGGACATCTCCTCCAGGGCCTTCACGTACGCCCGCGCGTTCTTCGGCAGGTCGGAGAAGGACTTGGCCTTCGTGATGTCCTCGGACCAGCCGGGCAGCGTCTCGTAGACCGGCTTCGCGTGGTGGAAGTCGGTCTGGGAATACGGGAGTTCCTCGACGCGCTTGCCGTCGATCTCGTACGCGACGCAGACCGGGATCTGCTCCCAGCCGGTGAGGACGTCCAGCTTGGTGAGGAAGAAGTCGGTCAGGCCGTTCACGCGGGTCGCGTAGCGGGCGATCACCGCGTCGAACCAGCCGCAGCGGCGGTCACGGCCGGTGGTGACACCGCGCTCGCCGCCGATCCGGCGCAGCGCCTCGCCGTCCTCGTCGAACAGCTCGGTCGGGAACGGGCCGGCGCCGACACGGGTGGTGTACGCCTTGAGGATGCCGATGACCCGGCTGATCTTCGTCGGGCCCACGCCGGAGCCGGTGCAGGCGCCGCCGGCGGTCGGGTTGGACGAGGTGACGAAGGGGTACGTGCCGTGGTCGATGTCCAGGAGCGTGCCCTGGCCGCCCTCGAAGAGCACGACCTTGTCGTCCTCCAGCGCCTGGTTGAGGACGAGGACCGTGTCGGCGACGTACGGGGCGAGCTTGTCCGCGTACGTCAGCAGCTCCTCGACGACCTGCTCGACGGCGATCGCGCGCCGGTTGTACAGCTTGGTGAGCATCTGGTTCTTGACGTCGAGGGCCGCCTCGACCTTCTGGGTCAGGATCGACTCGTCGTAGAGGTCCTGGACCCGGATGCCGACGCGGTTGATCTTGTCCGCGTAGGTCGGGCCGATGCCGCGCCCGGTGGTGCCGATCTTCCGCTTACCGAGGAAGCGTTCCGTCACCTTGTCGACCGTCACGTGGTACGGCGTGATGATGTGCGCGTTTCCGCTGATCATGAGCTTGGACGTGTCGACGCCACGCTCGTTCAGACCGCTCAGCTCGGAGAGCAGGACCGACGGGTCGACGACGACTCCGTTGCCGATGACCGGAACACACGTGGGCGAGAGGATTCCGGAAGGGAGCAGGTGGAGCGCGTACTTCTGGTCGCCGACGACGACCGTGTGACCGGCGTTGTTGCCGCCCTGGTAACGCACCACGTAATCGACGGAGCCACCTAGCAGATCCGTCGCCTTTCCCTTGCCTTCGTCACCCCACTGAGCACCGAGCAGCACAAGTGCGGGCACGCGCGTACACCCCTTCCGGGCGGGGCATGTCCAAGGTCAGGGGCGTACGCGTAAGGTTCGTCGCCGCGTACCACCGCGACCGTCGTTGGCCGCACAACCGTCGGACCGGATGCCCCGGAATAGACGAAGCCCCTGGCGCAACAGCGCAAGGGGCTCTTGCACAGTGATGCTACCCGAGGAAGCGAGGCACGACCGAGGTGGCGACATTCGCGACGTCCGACCAGCTGCTGGTGATCATCGATCCGGCGGCACGGCAGAGGGACGGTGAATCCGTCCGGATCGCGAAAGACGTGCTCAGCGCGGGTGCGGCCACGAAGGTGTGTCTGCCGGCGGGGCCCGAGGAATTCGCCCGGGCACTGGCCCGGAGGGGATCCCGCCGGCCGGTGGTGATCGGCGACGACGGCGCGCTGATCCGTGCCGTGACCTTTCTGCACCGGCAGCGGGAGCTGGCCGGATGCGTGCTGTCGATGGTCCCGGTGGGCGGCGCGCTGAGCGTCGCGCAGGCGCTGGGGGTGCCCACGGGTGCGGTGGCGGCGGCGCGGGCCGTCCTGGACGGCGTGGAGCGGCGCCTGGACCTGCTGGTCGACGACAGCGACGGGGTGGTGCTGGGTGCGCTGCGGATCCCGCCGCTGGCGGCGGTGCCGGTGGCCGCGGAGCCGGTGCCGTCCCGGGGGTGGCTGCGGCCGTACCAGACGCTCGTCCGGTCCCTGTCCGCCCGCCCGGTCCCGGCCGGGCCGCGTCCCGGCCCGTCGCGGCTGCGGGTCGAGGTCGACGGGGAGACGGTGGTGGACCTGGACCAGCCGGTGGAGGGCATCTGGGTGACCCCGGGCGGGCCCGACGGGCTGGCGGAGGTGGAGGTGCGTCCGGCGTCGGTGGGGGCGGAGGCGACGCCGGTACGGACCACCGGCCGGACGGTGACGGTCACGGGCGCGGACTTCCGCTACCGCGCCGACGTCGGAGTGGCGGGCCCGGTACGACGCCGGACCTGGCGAGTGGTCGAGGCGGCCTGGACCCTCACGGTGCCGGGGGTTCCCTAGCACCGGGCCGGGGGCCGGTGCGGACCCGCGGCCCGGGGGCGGGTCGTTCGCGCGGTTCCCCGCGCCCCTGAGGGGGCTCACCGGGCCGTGGTCGGACACGCGGGGAGTACCCCCGGTCGAGGGCCGGGGGAGGGACCGCGCGTCCGGCCACGACGCATCCGCGGACGAAGCGCACCCGCAGCCCGGCCGGGAGTGCCTAGAGCGGCCGCTCGCCGCCGAACCGTTCCGCTCGGTGCACCCGCCAGCGCTCCATCATCCGGCCGATCTCCGTGTCGACGAACTCGAAGAACGCGAGCGTCTCGGCCATGCGCCGGCCCGCGGGCGAGTCGGCGCCGAGACTGTTCACACCCTCCCGCAGCGCGCCCTCCCACCGCTTGATCACCGCTTCCCGGTTGGTGAGGGCCTCGTACCACTGGTCGCTGTGCACCCGGTACCGCTCCCGCCGGGAACCCGGCTCCCGCTCGCGCGCGACCATGTGCTGCTGGGCCAGGTACCGCACCCCGCCGGACACCGCCGCCGGGCTGACCTGCAACTGCTCCCCGAGTTCCGCCGACGTCAGGGTGCCGGAGTCGGACGACAGCAGGGCCGCGAAGATCCGGGCCGGCATGCGCTGCATCCCGGCCTCGACGAGCTGGGCCGCGAAGCTCTCGACGAAGGCCGAGACGGCCCCCTGATCGCGCCCCGCCGCATCCGTAGTCATGGTCACCAGCCTAGCCGGGGTTTCCGTTCTTCCTTAACTTCACAAATTTCTGAAGACAGCGTACGTTCTGAATCATGACGAAGGCCATCACGGTCGCCGGACTCCACAAGTCCTTCGGCCGCACCCGCGCCCTGGACGGGCTCGACCTGGACGTCGAGACCGGAGAGGTGCACGGCTTCCTCGGACCCAACGGCGCCGGGAAGTCCACCGCTATCCGGGTCCTGCTCGGCCTGCTGCGGCCCGACTCCGGCGCCGCGCGGATCCTCGGCCGGGACCCCTGGAAGGACGCCGTGGAGGTGCACCGAAGGATCGCCTACGTCCCCGGGGACGTGACCCTCTGGCGCAACCTCTCCGGCGGCGAGGTCATCGACCTCTACGGCCGTCTGCGCGGCGGCCTCGACGCCCGCCGCCGGGCCGATCTGCTCGACCGCTTCGAACTGGACCCCACCAAGAAGGGCCGCACCTACTCCAAGGGCAACCGCCAGAAGGTCGCCCTGGTCGCCGCGTTCGCCTCGGACGCGGACCTGCTGGTCCTGGACGAGCCGACCTCCGGACTCGATCCCCTGATGGAGGAGGTCTTCCAGCGCTGCGTGCGGGAGGAGCGCGACCGCGGCCGGACCGTCCTGCTCTCCTCCCACATCCTCAGCGAGGTGGAGGAGCTCTGCGACCGCGTCAGCATCATCCGCAACGGCCGTACGGTCGAGTCCGGTTCGCTGGCCGACCTGCGCCACCTCACCCGTACCAGCGTGACCGCCGAACTCGCCGGCCCGCCGGGCGCGCTGGACCGCCTCCCCGGCGTCCACGGCCTCGACATCCGGGGCCACCGGGTCCGCCTCCAGGTCGACACCGGCCGGCTCGACGCCGTGATGCGCTCGCTGAGCGAGAGCGGCATACGCTCCCTGACCTCCACGCCACCGACCCTGGAGGAGCTGTTCCTCCGGCACTACGAGGACGGGGCGGTCACCCGATGAGCGCTCTCGCCGGCACCGGCACGCTCCTGCGCCTCGCGCTGCGCCGCGACCGCGTCACCACACCGGCCTGGATCGCGGTGAACGCGCTGATGGTCCTCTCCATGCCGCACACGTTGAGCACCCTGTACGGCACCGAGTCCGAACGGGCGGCGCTCGTCGGCCAGTTGCAGACCAGCGCCGCCTTCCGGGCCCTGGTCGGTCCGCTCCACGACACCTCGCTCGGCGGTCTGACGGCATGGCGGGTGGGCGTGTACGCCGGTGTCCTCGCGGCCGTCACCGGACTGCTCGTCGTCGTACGGCACACCCGCGAGGAGGAGGAGACCGGCCGCGCCGAGCTGCTGGCGTCCGGCGCGGTGGGCCGCCGGGCCGCTCTGACGTCGGCCCTGCTGGCGGCGGCCGTCGCGAACGGCGTCCTGGCTCTGCTGATCACGGCGGGCCTGGCCGGACGGGGGATCGCGGGCGCGCTGTCCCTCGGGCTCGGCCTGGCCGGGACCGGCATGGTCTTCGCCACGGCCGCGGCCGTGGCCGTCCAGCTCACCGAGAGCGCCCGCCTCGCGCGTGGCCTCACCGCGGCGTCGCTCGGCGCCGCCTTCGTGCTGCGCGCGGCGGGCGACGCGGCGCGCGGCGACGGCACGTCCCCGTCGACCTGGCTGTCGCCGCTGGGCTGGCTGGAGAATCTCCGGCCCTTCGCCGCCGAACGCTGGTGGGTACTGGGGCTGTTCACGGCCGCTGTCCTGGCGCAGGCCGGGGCTGCCTACGTGCTGGCCGGCCGCCGTGACCTCGGGATGAGCTTCTTCCCTGCCCGCCCCGGCCCGGCCGCCGGACGCCTCGGTTCCGCCTTCGCGCTCGCCTGGCGGCTCCAGCGGGGCGCGCTGCTCGGCTGGGCGCTCGGCTTCCTGCTGTCGGGCGTGGTCTTCGGCGCTCTCGCGCGAAGCGCGGCCCACCTGGTCGGGAACAACGAGAGCGCCCTGCGGATCTTCGAGCGGATGGGCGGCCGGAGCGGGGTGACGGACGCGTTCCTCGCCTCCATGGCCGGGATCCTCGGGCTGGTCGCCGCGCAGTACGTCGTGGCGTCGGTGCTGCGGCTGCACGGCGAGGAGACCGCGGGCCGCGCCGAGCCCCTGCTGGCGTGCGCGGTGGGCCGGCCGCGCTGGGCGGCCGGCCACCTCGCGATCGCCTACGGCGGCTCGGCCCTGATCATGCTGCTGGCGGGACTGGGACTCGCGGCCGGCTACGGCAGGGACACGGGCCCGGTCCTGGGCGCCTGCCTGGTCCAGCTCCCGGCGGTCTGGGTGATCGGCGGCCTGGCGCTGCTGCTGTACGGGGTCGCGCCCCGACTGGCCCCGGCGGCCTGGGCGGTGGCGGTGGCGGTCCTGCTGATCGGCTGGGTGGGCCCGGCCCTGGACGCCCCGCGCGCCGTCCTGGACCTCTCCCCCTACGGCCACCTGCCGAAGCTGCCGGGCGGCCGGATGGCGTGGGGGCCGGTGGCGGCCCTGCTGGGGCCGGCCGCGGCGTCGGCGGTCCTCGGGCTGACGGGTGTGCGCCGCCGGGACATGACCGGCTGACGGCGGCCGTCAGCGGGACGGACGCTCACCCGATGCCGACGGCCAGGCCTTCCAACCCCCTGATCACGAAGTTCGGCTTCCGCTTCGGCTCGGCCGCCAAGGCCAGCGTCGGGGCCTTCTCCAGCAGGGCCGTCATGGAGGCCGCCAGCTCGATGCGGGCCAGCGGGGCGCCGATGCAGTAGTGGATGCCGGCGCTGAAGGAGATGTGGGGGTTGTCGCGGCGGCCCAGGTCGAGTTCCCCGGGGCGGTCGAACACGTCGGGGTCATGGTTGGCGGAGCCGAAGAGCATCGCGATCTCCGCGCCCCTGGGGATCGTCGTGCCGTCGATCTCGATCTCGTCCAGCACCCAGCGTTCGAAGAGCTGGAGCGGGGTGTCGTAGCGCATCAGCTCCTCCACCGCGGTGGGGACCAGGGAGTGGTCGGCGCGCAGGGCGGCGAGCTGGGCGGGGTTGCGGAAGAGGGCGTACCAGCCGTTGACCGTGGCGTTGACGGTCGCCTCGTGGCCGGCGTTGAGCAGCAGGACGGCGGTGGAGATCATCTCCTGCTCGGTGAGCCGGTCGCCCTCGTCGTGGGCGGCGATCAGGCCGGAGATCAGGTCCTCGCCCGGTTCCGCGCGCCGCTCGGCGATCAGCTCCCGCAGGTACGCGGAGAACTCCACCGAGGCCCTGACGGCCTTGGCGGCCGTCTCCCGCGAGGGGTTCAGCTCGTACATCCCGCAGATGTCCGCCGACCAGGGCCGCAGCGGGGCCCGGTCGGCCTCCGGGATGCCCAGCATCTCGGCGATGACGGCGACGGGAAGCGGCTCGGCGACGTCGGCGAGCAGGTCGCCGCCGCCCGCGTGGACCAGCCCGTCGACCAGTTCGCCCGCGAGCTTCGCCACGTACGGCTTGAGCCGTTCGACCGTGCGCGGGGTGAACGCCTTCGACACCAGCCGGCGGATGCGCGTGTGGTCCGGGGGCTCCAGGTCGAGCATGCCGTGGTCGTTGAGCGTGTGGAACGGCTCGTGCTCCGGCGGCGGTGCGGTCCGCCCGAAGTCCTCGTGGGTGAACCGGTGCTGGTAGGCCCGCCCCAGCCGGCGGTCCCGCAGCAGCGCCGAGACGTCGGCGTGGTGCGGGACCAGCCACTGGCCGGTGGGCTCGAAGTACTGCACCCGGCCCCCGGCGCGAAGCTCGGCGTAGGCGGGGTAGGGGTCGGCGAGGAAGTCCGGGTCCCAGGGGTCGAAGGCTGCCATGGACGGACGTTAGACCGCCGGTCCCCCTCCTGACCAGGGCTGAAGTCCCCCGGGGTTCACCGGTGCCGCGGTGCCACGGGCTGCGGGTGTTCGGCCGGGTGCCAGTCGCGCTGGCCGCCCACGACCTCCGGGTCGAACATGACGATCGCCCCGGCCAGGACGAGGGCCATGACCGGTCCTGCCAGCATGATCAGAAGGAAGGACAGCAGGCTCGTCGAGGACTGGCCGCCCGTCTGCATCTGCGACACGTGGACGCTCACCGCGGCCATGCCGGTGTAGTGCATGGTCGACACGGCCGCGCCCATCACGAGACCGGCCCCGACGGTCGCCCAGACCGCGCTGATGGAGACCGCCGCCCAGAGCGCGGCGGTCGCGGCGACCACGGCGATGACCACGGAGAGGGCGACGATCGTGGTGTCGTACCGCACGGTCCCGCCGGTGTGCATGGCGCTCATGCCGAGGTAGTGCATCGCCGCCACCCCGAGACCGGTGACGACGCCGGCCGTGCCCAGGGTGACGGGGCCCGAGCCCCGGTAGCCGACGAGGAAGACGCCGCCGGCGACCACCGCGATGGCGACGACGAGGCTCAGCAGCGTCCGGGCCGCGTCGTAGCTCACGCCGGTGCCGTCGACGCTGAACCCGATCATCGCGATGAAGTGCATGGTCCAGATGCCGCACCCGAGGGAGACCGCGCCGAGGGCGAGCCAGCCCAGCCTCTTCTCGCCGCGGCTGCGGCCCATCGAGCGGGTGGTGCAGCGCAGGGCCAGCACGGAGCCGAGGAACGCCATCAGATAGGCGGCTATCGGGGTGACCAGGCCGTACTGGAACTCGGACACGTCAGCGGTCATCGCGGGCAACTTTCTTCACGCGAAACGGGGACGGCGACACCTCTGCCGAAACGTTTCACCAGAGGAAGGGGACGGGAGCGCAACAGGAGGCGGGAACAAGCCACCTGGCCGATTCCTTCACCATTCAAACACAACGCGAGCGCACCGTGTCCACACCCGTACCGCCCGCGATCGAATCGCAACAACGACCTTGCACATGGCATGTGCCCCTCTTCCCGGCCCGCGGAAGCCGCGCCGGCCGGGGAAAACGGATTGCCCCGACGCCCGCGGCCCTCTTGGCTGGACGGCATGACCGAACTGGGCACCGACCGCCTCCTCCTGCGCCGCTGGCGTGATTCCGACCTCGCTCCGTGGGCGGCGATGAACGCCGACCCCGAGGTCCGCGAACACCTCGGCGCCCCGCTCACCCGCGAACAGAGCGACGCCTCCGTGGCGAGGTTCCGGGCCGACTTCGACCGGCGGGGCTACGGCTGGTGGGCGGTCGAGGTGCGGGCCACGGGCGGGTTCATCGGCTTCGCGGGCCTCGACGACGTGGACGAGGGCATGCCGTTCACCGGAGTGGAGATCGGCTGGCGGCTCGCCCGCCCGGCCTGGGGCCACGGCTACGCCACCGAGGCCGCGCGGGCCGTCCTGGCCCACGGCTTCGGCACCCTCGGGCTCGCCGAGATCCTCGCCGTCACCACGGCCGCCAACCTCCGTTCGCAGGCGGTGATGCGCCGGATCGGCATGACCCGGGACCCGGCCGGCGACTTCGACGACCCCGGGCGGCCCGCCGGACCCCTGCGCCCGAACGTGCTGCACCGCATCGCCCGTCCCTAGCCGCTCCCTAGCCGGGGGTCACCAGCCGTGCCTCGTAGGCGAAGACCGCCGCCTGGGTCCGGTCGCGCAGGCCGAGTTTGACGAGGATGCGGCTGACGTGGGTCTTGACGGTCGACTCGGCCACCACCAGGCGCTCGGCCATCTCCGCGTTGGACAGGCCCTGCGCGATGAGGACCAGGACCTCCGTCTCGCGGTCGGTGAGGTCGCCGTAGGCCGTGTGGGCCGCGGACATCGGACGCGGGGTGCCGGAGAGCTTGGCGAACTCCGTGATCAGGCGCCGGGTGACCGAGGGCGCGAGCAGGGCCTCGCCGGCCGCCACCACCCGTACGCCGTCCGCGAGCCGGCGCGCCGAGGCGTCCTTCAGGAGGAAGCCGGAGGCCCCGGCGCGCAGGGCCTGGTAGACGTACTCGTCCAGGTCGAAGGTGGTCAGCACCAGGACCTTGGCCGCGCTGTCGGCGGCCACGATCTCCCGCGTCGCCTCGATGCCGTTCAGCTCGGGCATCCGGATGTCCATCAGGACGACGTCCGGGGCGAGTTCACGGACGCGGTCCACCGCCTCGCGGCCGTTGACCGCCTCGCCGACGACCTCGATGTCCGGCATCGCGTTGAGCAGGACCGAGAAGCCCTCGCGCACCATCATCTGGTCGTCCGCGATCAGTACCCGGATCGTCATGCGTCACCGTCGGCGGGGGTGCCGGCCGGCAGGAAGACCGTCACCTCGTAGCCGCCCGCGGCCGTCGGGGCCGCGGTCATCGCGCCGTTCAGCATCGACACGCGCTCCCGCATGCCGGTGATGCCGTGGCCGGCGCCCGGGGAGGGCTTGAGGAGGGCCGGCCGGGGCGGGGGCCCGTTGACGATCCGCAGGCCGAGGCCGCCGATGACGTAGCCGATCTCCACCCGGGCCGGTGCGCCCGGCGCGTGGCGCAGCGTGTTGCTGAGCGCCTCCTGGACGATGCGGTACGCCGACAGCTCCACGCCCTGCGGGAGTTCACGGACGGCTCCGGTCACCCCCTTGTCGACGGGCAGGCCGGCCTCCCGCACGTTGGCGAGCAGCGCGTCCAGGTCGGCGAGGGTGGGCTGCGGGGCATCGGGGGCCTCGTAGTCGGCGGCGCGGACCACGCCGAGGACACGGCGCAGTTCGGTGAGCGCCGCCACCGCGTTCTCCCGGATCGTGACGAACGCCTTCTCCAGCTCCGGCGGCGGGTCCTGCACCCGGTAGGGAGCCGCCTCCGCCTGGATGGCGACGACGGACATGTGGTGGGCCACCACGTCGTGCAGTTCGCGGGCGATCGTGGTCCGCTCCTCGAGGAGGGTGCGCCGGGACCGTTCCTGCGCGGTCTCCGACTGCTGGGCGGTCACGGTCCGTTCGGCCTCCCGGCGGATCTGCCGGACGGTCACGGTGAGCAGGGCTATCGCGGAGACGACCAGCATCGAGCCGACGTCGTTGCCGTAGTGGCCGCCGCCGAGGACCGAGACGAACCCGAAGCCGTACAGGGCCGTGATCGCCCACATCCAGCCCGCCGTGCGCGGACGGGTGCGGACCGCGACGACCGTGAGCACGATCAGGTGGGAGAGGAAACCGCCCGTCGTCCAGGGCCAGTTGTCCCAGGGCCCGATCGGCAGGGTGCCGATCCAGCTCGCAACCAGCGAGAGCCAGAAGGCGGCGACCGGCCGCGCCAGCGTCATCAGCACCGGTACCAGCACCACCAGGGTGGCCAGCAGTCCCCCGGCCGGGCCCGGCGAGCCGCCCACCAGCAGCGCGATCCCGCCGGCCGCGGTCACCACGAGGTGCGGGGTCCACACCGCGTACTCCCGCCACCGCACGGGCAGCCTGCGGACGAAGGGGCGGTCGGGGCTCATCGGCGGCAGCGGCCGGTAGGCGAACGCGTCGTGGAACAGGTCCTGTCGCAGCCTGCCCAGGGCCTCCAGCAGGGCCCGGGTCTCGGGACTGCGCGGCTTGTACGGCTCGAACGCGTCGTCCGGCGGTCGCGGCGGCATCGCCTCGGTGTGGGTGGTCTCGGTCACGTACACGACGGTATGCGGCGGCCGGGACCGCCGTCGTCACCTGTGAGACGGGTTCCGGGGCGTCCGTCTCAGGTACTACGGCCGCCGGGAACGGGACTCACCAGGCCAGCTGGGCGATCTCCTCGGCCACCACCGCGCACGCGTCCGCCGCCGGGTCGATGAGCGGGAAGTGGCCGACGTCCTCCAGCAGCGTCAGGCCCACCACCTCGCCCGCCTTGGCCGCCGCGTCCGCGTAGGACTCGGCGACGGCCTGCGGGACGACGTCGTCCGTACGGCCCTGGACCAGGGTGGTCGCGATACCGGTGGGCAGCAGCAGCGCCGGGTCGGCGTAGCGCTGGCGTTCCGTGAACTGGTCCTGTCCGCCGAGCAGTTGGAGCGCCGCGTGGCCGCAGACCTCCAGCTTCTCCGCCATCGCGAAGTCGGCGATCGGGGCCAGGGCGACCACGCCCCGCAGCGGCGCCGGGCCGGACGTGCGCCACGCGGCGTCCGCCGGCAGGACGTGCCGGGCCGCCGCCCACAGCGCCAGGTGGCCGCCGGCCGAGTGACCGGTGAGGACCGTGCGGCGCAGGTCCGCCTGGGGCAGTGCCTCGCGGGCCAGCGCGGGCAGGGCGTCCAGCGCGGCCGCGACGTCGTCGAAGGTGTCCGGCCAGCGGCCGGCCACCGGGGCCGTGCCGCCCTGCGCGGGCAGGACCGGGCCGCGCCGGTACTCGACGTTGGCCACCGCGAAACCGCGCCGGGCCAGGAAGTCAGCGAAGGGAGTGAGGTGGCCGCGGTCGTACGGCGCCCGCCACGCGCCGCCGTGCAGGGTCACGACCAACGGCGCCACGGTCTCACCGCCGCGTGGCAGGTAGAAGTCGATCACCTGGTCGGGGTGGTCGCCGTAGGCCGCCGTGGTGTCGGGCTCGACATGCGGGTGCGAGAAGGCCGACTCCTCCTCGGCGGCGGCCCGTTCTGCTGCGGCGTCGTCCGGCATGCTCCAACCTCTCAGCGGTGTAGTGAAATTGGCGGACCAGGTGGGAAATTCGGCCGTTGGCCGGGACGGTATCAGGCCGGTGACGTGCGGCGACACGTGGATGTCACGCACGGTGAGGATTAAACGGTTCTGTACCGTCCCGGTCTTTCCGCGCCGGGTCGCCGTATCCGCTTGTCGACTCGCGGCGAGGTGTTACACGACCTCCGCGAGGACCCGCGCCGCCCGTTCCGCGTCCGCGAAACCGACGTACAGCGGCGTGAAGCCGAAGCGGAGCACGTCCGGATGACGGAAGTCCCCGACCACCCCGCGCTCGATCAGCCGCTTCATCACGTCCCCGGCGTCCGGGCAGCGCAGCGCGATCTGGCTGCCGCGCTCCTCGTGCGCGAGCGGGGTCACGCACGTGACGCGGCCCGCCGGCAGGTACGCCTCGACGCACTCCAGGAAGAAGTCCGTCAGGGCCAGGGACTTGGCGCGCACGGCGGACACCGGCACCTCGTCCCAGACCTCCAGCGCCGCCTCCAGGGCCAGCATGGAGAGGATGTCCGGGGTGCCGACGCGGCCGCGCACCGCACCCGCGGCCGGTTCGTACGCCGCGCGCATCCCGAACGGCTCGGCGTGCGAGTTCCAGCCGGGCAGCGGCGAGTCGAAGCGGTCCTGGAGGTCACGGCGGACGTACAGGTACGCCGGTGCGCCGGGGCCGCCGTTCAGGTACTTGTAGGTGCAGCCGACCGCCAGGTCGACGCCGTGCTCGTCGAGGCCCACCGGCAGCGCGCCCGCGCTGTGGCACAGGTCCCAGACGGCCACGGCCCCGGCGTCGTGCACCGCGGCGGTCAGCGACGGCAGGTCCAGGAGCCGGCCCGTGCGGTAGTCGACGTGGTTGAGCAGCACGGCGGCCGTACGGTCGCTCAGCGCGGTGCGCACGTCCGCCGGTGCCACCGGCCGCAGCGTACGGCCGGTGAGCCGGGCCGCCGACTCCGCGATGTAGCCGTCGGTCGGGAAGGTGGTGGCGTCGACCAGGATCTCGGTGCGCCCCTCCCCGGCCAGCCGCACCGCGCCGACCAGCGCCTTGAAGACGTTGACGCTGGTGGAGTCGCCGACCACGATCTGGCCCGCGGCCGCGCCGACCAGTGGGGCGATCCGGTCGCCGATCCGCTCCGGCGCCGTCCACCAGCCGCTCTCGTCCCAGGACCGGATGCGCAGTTCGCCCCACTGCCGCCGGACCACGTCCTCGACCCGGCCGGGGACGTGCGCGGGCAGCGCGCCCAGGGAGTTGCCGTCGAGGTAGACCACGTCGTCGAGGACGAAGCGGGAGCGGACCGCGGCGAGTTCGTCGGCGGCGTCCAGTTTCTCCGCGCGCAGGGCCTGTTCAGACATGGGACCTCGCCGTCCACAGCTCCGGGAACACGTTCTTGCGGGCGCGCTTCTCCAGCCAGGCGACGCCGGCCGAGCCGCCGGTGCCGGGCTTGGCGCCCATCGCGCGGCGGGTGGCGACCAGGTGGTCGTTGCGCCAGCGCCAGACCAGTTCCGCCACGTCGGTCAACGCCTCTCCGAGCCGGGCCAGTTCGGCGTCGCCGTCGCCCGAGTAGACGGCCGTCCAGGCGGCCTCGACGGCGTCCGAGGCGTCGTAGCGCTCGGCCACGTCACGGTGCAGCACGGCGTCCGGGACCGGGTGGCCGCGGCGGGCGAGGAGCCGTACCACCTCGTCGTACAGGCTCGGCTCGTGCAGGGCCTTCTCCAGTTCCGCGTGGACGCGGGGGGCTCCGCGGTGCGGGACGAGCATCGACGCGGACTTCTCGCCGAGCAGGAACTCCATCCGCCGGTACATCGCCGACTGGAAGCCGGAGCCGTCCCCGAGGGCGGACCGGTAGGAGTTGAACTGGGCGGGCGTGAGCTGGCCGAGCGGTTTCCAGGAGGCGTTCAGTGCCTCCATCTCCCGGGTGGACCGTTTGAGGGCGGCGATCGCGGTGGGGACGTCGTCGCCGCGCAGGGCGGCCGCCGCGGTCTCCCACTCGTGGACGATGACCGTGAACCACAGCTCCATGACCTGGGTCGTGACCAGGAAGACCATCTCACCGGGATCGTCGGAGAGGGTGTGCTGGAGGTGGGTGAGGACGTCCGCCCTGACGTAGTCCTCGTACGGCGTGGTGCCGGCGAAGTCGAGATGCGGGGTCTCGGGCTCCGAAGCCTCGTGGGGCTGAGCCTGAAGGGACATCGCTGTCTCCTGTTGTGTACTCCGGGTAGCGGTCCGCCCCTGCCGTTCTCGACACGGGGGCCCCGGTCCCCACCCGCATCTTCCGCAACGTACCCCGCACACGGCAAGGGCCGCCCGTTGCCAGACGGGCCACACCGGTCACCACCGGCACCGGATCACCCGGTCGGCCGATCCGGCGGGGGCGCGGTGGCAGACTGGCGCCATGACGACGCACAAGAACCTGCTCGGCGGCCCGGAGCCGACGTATCTGCCCGAGAACGAAGAGGCGTACCGCCTGCTGGGCGAGGAGAAACTGGCTCCGGTCGAGGTGGCGGCGAAGTTCCCGACCTTCTCGCTGGCCTGGGCACTGCTGGCCGACGACGCGTTCGAGCGCGGCTCGGTCGTCGAGTCGTACGCCTACGCGCGCACCGGCTACCACCGCGGACTGGACGCCCTGCGCCGCGCCGGCTGGAAGGGCCACGGCCCCGTCCCGTGGGACCACCGGGCCAACCGCGGCTTCCTGCGGTGCCTGGCCGGGCTCGCGCGGGCCGCGGGCGAGATCGGCGAGCAGGACGAGTACGAGCGGTGCTGGCAGTTCCTGAAGGACAGCAGCGCGGAGGCGTACACCGAACTCAAGGGCTGACGACCGACCCCGCCGGCGTCCCGTCCCGGTCCGGAACGCCGGCACCCTCCCGATCGGGCGCGGCGGCCCCCAGGCCCCCGCCCGCACCGCCGCACAGCCCCTTCCGGCCCCCTCCGGCGGCCACCCGGCGGCGGGACCGGGAGGGTCCTCCGCCTACGGCGGGCCGTTTACCGCATCCGCGGCCGGGCCGGCCGAGCACGGCGCAGGGGCCCGGTCGGGTGCGGAGCGGATACCGCGTCCGTGGTCGGGGGCGCTGGGGCGGGTTACGGGGCGGTTGCCGGTCGGCCGTCGGTCCGGGGGCTCTCCGCCTCCAGGGGTGGGGACATCACATTGCCGTGGGTGCGGCATTCCGGGCGGACGCAGCCCGGGGCCGGCCTGCGGACCAGGGCGAACGCCAGGGCCGAGCCGGCGACCAGCACCCCGGCGCAGATCGGCATGGCCCGGTCGAACGCCGCGTCGAACCTCACCGGCGACCGGTAGGCCTCCGGGCCCATCCCCGCGAGCAGCGGCAGCGCCGCCACCGCGATCAGGCTCGCCGCGCGGGCGGCCGCGTTGTTGATGCCGCTGGCGATGCCCGCGCGGGCCGTGTCCACGGAGGCGAGGACCGAGGCGGTGAGCGGGGCCACCAGGGTGACCATGCCGGCGCCCATGGTCACGACCGCCGGGAAGACGTCCGTCAGGTAGTTCGCGTGCGGTCCGACCCGGAGCATCAGCATCATGCCCGTGGCGCACAGCAGCGGCCCGACGGTGAGCGGCAGCCGGGGCCCGATCCTGTCGGCCAGCGCGCCCGAGCGGGCCGAGAAGAGCAGCATCAGCACGGTGCTGGGCAGCAGGGCCGTGCCGGCGCCCAGCGCCGAGTAGCCCGCCACCACCTGGAGTTGGAGCGCGGTGAGGAAGAAGTAGCCGCCGAACGCGCCGTACACGCACAGCGTGACCACGTTCAGCGCGGTGAACTGGCGGGAGGCGAAGATGTCCAGCGGGAGCATCGGGTCCTGGCTGCGTCTCTCGACGTACACGAAGGCCACACCGGTGCCGAGGCCCGCGAGGGCGAGCAGGGACATGGTCCCGGCGTCGATCAGCGCGTAGGTCACGAAGCCGAGGGTCAGGGCAGCCAGCACCGCGCCGAGCGCGTCGAACCGGCCGTGCGCGCGCCCGTCGGCGGACTCCGGGACGTGCCGCAGCGCGACGGGGACGCAGAGCAGGGCCAGCGGGACGTTCAGCAGGAACACCCAGCGCCAGCCGGGACCGTCCACCAGCCAGCCGCCGAGGAACGGGCCGATGGCCGCGCCGATGCCGCCGAAGCCCGACCACAGACCGACCGCCTTCGCCCGGTCGTCGGGATGGAAGGACGCCTGGATGAGGGCGAGCGAGCCCGGGGTGAGGAGGGCGCCGCCGATGCCCTGGAGGGCGCGGGCGGCGATCAGGACGATGTCGTTCGGCGCGAGGCCGCACAGCAGGGAGGCGGCGGCGAACCAGACGACCCCGAGCACGAAGATCTTCCGGCGGCCGTACCGGTCGCCGAGCGAGCCGCCGAGCAGGATCAGGCCGGCCAGCGTCAGCAGGTACGCGTTGACCGTCCACTGCAGGGCCGCGAGGCTGGTGTCCAGGTCACGGCCGATTCGGGGCAGGGCGACATTGACGACGGTGGAGTCCAGCAACGCCATGCTGGAACCGAGGACAGTGGTGATGAGGATCCACTTGCCCTGCGAGGAGGCGAGGCGGACGTCCGGCATGGTTCCAGGTATACAGCGGACCCGGCGCTGTAGCACCGGGTCCGCCGAGAACGCGGGGTGACCGTCGTCCGACGGCCGCGCGAACCTACTTGATCCTGTTGCCCGCCGAGCGCAGGTTCTGCGTGGCCTCGACGACCCGCGCGGCCATGCCGGCCTCGGCCAGCTTGCCCCAGGTGCGCGGGTCGTAGGTCTTCTTGGAGCCGACCTCGCCGTCGACCTTGAGGACGCCGTCGTAGTTCTTGAACATGTGGTCGGCGACCGGACGGGTGAAGGCGTACTGGGTGTCGGTGTCCAGGTTCATCTTCACGACGCCGTTCTCCAGCGCGGTGGCGATCTCCTGCTCGGTGGAGCCGGAGCCGCCGTGGAAGACGAAGTCGAACGGGGACGCCTTGCCGAACTTCGCGGCCACGCCGTCGGCCAGCTCCTTGAGCAGCTCGGGGCGGAGCACGACGTTGCCCGGCTTGTACACGCCGTGCACGTTGCCGAAGGAGGCGGCGAGCAGGTAGCGGCCCTTCTCGCCCAGGCCCAGCGCCTCGGCGGTGCGGATCGCGTCCTCGACCGTGGTGTAGAGGGAGTCGTTGATCTCGTGCGAGACGCCGTCCTCCTCACCGCCGGTCGGGGTGATCTCGACCTCCAGGATGATGTGGGCCGCGCGGGCCTGCTCCAGCAGCTCCTGCGCGATGGCCAGGTTGTCCGCGAGGGTCTCGGCAGAACCGTCCCACATGTGCGACTGGAACAGCGGGGTCAGGCCGGCCTCGACGCGCTTGCGGGAGATCGCGATCAGCGGACGCACGTACGCGTCGAGCTTGTCCTTCGGGCAGTGGTCGGTGTGCAGCGCGACGTTGACCGGGTACTTCTCGGCGACGACGTGCGCGAACTCGGCGAGCGCGACCGCGCCGGTCACCATGTCCTTGCTGTACTGGCCGCCGAGGAACTCGGCACCACCGGTGGAGATCTGGACGATGCCGTCGCTCTCCGCCTCCGCGAAGCCGCGCAGCGCAGCGTTCAGAGTCTGGGACGAGGTGACGTTGATGGCCGGGTAGGCGAACTTGCCTGCCTTCGCCCGGTCGAGCATCTCGTTGTAGACCTCGGGGGTTGCGATGGGCATCTGTCCGCTCCTTGGGTGTGCGGGTCGGCGTACTGCTGGTTCTCTACGGCCCTGACCTAGACCTTGAGGCACGACGTCATCGTCGTCCCCATCTTTCCAGACATGAACCGATGCTCCGGGCGCAGGCGCCGGAGACATCCGGGTCAATCCCATCCGTCGGCCGCGGGTCAGTCCAGCCCCAGTTCATCCTTCGAGAAGGCGAACAGATACGGCACGCCCGCGCCTTCGCGGATCTTCTCGTCGGCGCCGGTGGCCCGGTCGACGATGGTCGCCACGGCGACGACCTCGGCGCCGGCCTCGCGCACGGCCTCCACGGCGGCCAGCGGGGAGCCGCCGGTGGTGGAGGTGTCCTCGACGACGAGGACCCGCCGGCCCTTGATCTCCGGCCCTTCCACGCGGCGCTGCAGCCCGTGCGCCTTGGCGGCCTTGCGGACGACGAAGGCGTCGAGGCGGCGGCCGCGCGCGGCGGCCGCGTGCAGCATCGCGCCGGCGACCGGGTCGGCGCCCATCGTGAGGCCGCCGACGGCGTCGAACTCCAGGCCGTCGGTCAGGTCGAGGAGCACCTGGCCGACCAGCGGGGCGGCCTCGCCGTCGAGGGTGACGCGGCGGAGGTCGACGTAGTAGTCGGCCTCCAGCCCCGACGACAGGGTCACCCTGCCGTGCACCACGGCCTTGTCCTTGATCTGTTGCAGCAGCTCAGCGCGTGTGCCGTGCGGCGTTGCTTCGTTGACGTCCGTCATACCGACCAGCTTAGAGGCGCCGCCAGGTCCAGGTGGTCGTGGCTTCCAGCGGCTCCAGCGGGGTGACCAGACGGGGTGCCGTGTTGAGACCGTTCGGCGGACCGGTCTGCGGCTCCACGCACACGGCCGCGTCCTGCTCGTCGTAGACCACGACCCACTGCTCGCGGCTGGCCACCTTCAGCTCCAGCCGTTCCGGCCAGGTGAGGGTGACGTCGACGCCCTCGGGCATGCCGAAGCAGTCGTCCCAGGGGCCGGGTTGGGGATCGATGCGGTTGCCGGTGGGCAGGTGGTCCGTGCCGCGCTCCTCCTGCCAGGCGGGGGTGAAGCCGATCTGGGCGTCCTGGCCGTCGAGGGTGCGGTTGAACCAGGGATGCCAGCCGATCTGGGCCGGGAAGGAGTCGTCGTACGTCTCCACCGACATCGTCAGCGTCAGCGAGTCCTCGGTGAGCCGTACGTCGTGGGTGACGCGAGCCGGGTGCGGCCAGGGGGCGCCGAGTTCGCACGTCATCACGGCCTCGTCCGCGGAGCGGCGGGCGGTGCGCCAGGCGCCGTCGCGGGCGGTGCCGTGGATGGCGTGCGGCGGGGAGTTGAGCGGCATCTGCACGACGCGGGCGCCGTCGCGGAAACGGCCGTCCCGGATACGACCGCACCACGGCACCATCGGGAAGCAGCCGAAGCGGTCGCCCTGGCGCAGGAGTTCGAGGGACCCGACCTTCAGGCCGGCGATCCGGCCGCCGTTGCCGGGGCGCAGCAGGACTTCCGCGTCACCCGCGGTCAGTGTGATGTCTTCGTTACTCACGGGATGACAGTACCGGGGGGCGGGGCGGGGGCCGTCAGCGGCGTTTGCGCAGTGCCCTGGTGACCACGATCGCCGAGGCCAGGGCGACGGCCGCCGCCGGTGCGGCCCAGCGCAGGGCCGAACCCGCCGCGACCGTCTGCGGGGCCGGCACCGGCGCGTACCGGCCGCGGGGCGGCGCGTGGTCGACCTCTTCGGCGCTGCGGCCGATCATCGTGCGGCGGGCGTGGGCCGCCTCGGCGAAGATCTCGGGCAGGTCCTCGACCGGCTCGGGTGCCAGGGACGGCGGCGCCACCTCCGTCTCGACGACCGGCGGCGGCTGTTCCGGCGGCTCGGGCCGGGCCTCCCCGAGCCCCTCCACGAACCGGTTGAGCAGTCGGGTGGCCGCCGACTCCACGGCCTCCGGGGCCAGTTCGGCGACCCGCCCGTCGGCGGAGGCCGTACCCGTCACCGTGACCTCGCACCCCTCGTCCGTGTCCGCGAGGCGGAGCGTGAGCGCCAGTTTCACCGTGCCGTCGCCGCGGGCCTCGGTGGCGTCGCCGTCGACCGCGTAGGAGCCGTCGTCACGGGCGCTGACCCGCAGGGAGCCCCGGTAGGTGATGGAGTGGCTGCCGATACGGACCTTGACGCGGCCGGAGCCGGGGTCCGCGCCCGCGTCCTGCTGGAGGCCGGGGAGCGCCCGCGCGACCCGCGCGGGGTCGGCCAGCGCCTCCCTGAGCCGCGAGGCCGAGGCCGGGACGTACACCTGGTGCTCCATGCCGACTGAGCCTACCCAGGAGTCGGGCCGCCGTACCCTCCATGACGCACGGTCGGCGGCGGGCCGTCAGTACCGGGGGTCGATCAGCGTGGAGGGCGGCGGTCCGGGCCGCGGTGTGCGCAGCGCGTCCTCGCGCAGTTCGCGTCCGGTCAGCGTGTACAGCCGCGGGCCGGCCGCCGCCAGCCGCAGCCGGGGTGCGCGCCCGCCCGCCGTCGCCAGGACGAAGCCCCAGTCGTGCGGGGCCCTGGAGCCGCCGGCCGAACGGTCGGGTCCGGCGGCGAAGCCGGGGTCACGGCCGTGCACCCGGTAGGCGGTGGTGGCCAGGCCGGCGGCGCGCAGGGTCGCGTCCACCGTCCAGAAGTCACGCGCGCGGGCCTGGACCGGGCCGGCGTGCACGACCAGGCGGCCGCCGGGCGCGAGGGCGCGGCGGGCCAGCCCGTAGAACTCCTCCGAGTACAGCTTGGTGCTGGCCGTGATGGCGGGATCGGGCAGGTCGGCGATCACGACGTCGTACCCGGCCCGCGGGGCGGACTCGCGCAGCCAGCAGAAGGCGTCGGCGGTGGTCACCCGGACGTGCGGGTCGTCGTAGACGTGGGCGTTGAGCGCGGCGAGGCCGGGGTCGGTGCGGGCGAGACGGATCAGGTCGGCGTCGAGTTCGACGACGTCGACGCGGTCGACCCCGGTGTGCCGGAGCACCTCGCGGGCGGCCAGGCCGTCGCCGCCGCCGAGGATCAGCACGCGCGCGTGCGGGCCGTTCATCGCCGGGTGGACGAGGGCTTCGTGGTAGCGGCGTTCGTCGCGGCCGCCGACGCGCAGCCGGCCGTCGAGGAAGAGGTCGAGGGGGCGGCCGTGGGTGCCGCCGGTGAGGACGATCTCCTGGACGCCCGTCTGGAGGGCGACCCGGACGCCGTCGCCGTAGACGGCGTGCCGTGCGGCCCGTTCGAAGTCGTCGACGTGGGCGGCGGCCGTGGCGAGGACGCCGAGGACGGTCACGTTGACCAGGAGGAGCCGCCGGCGGGTCCGGCGGGTCAGGTCGCCGCGGAACAGGCCGAGGACCAGGGCGCCGCCGGCCAGGACGTTGACCGTGCCGGTGAGCAGGGTGCCCGTCAGCTGGCCGAGGAAGGGCAGCAGGAGGAAGGGGAAGGCGAGCCCGCCGACGAGCGCGCCGACGTAGTCCGCCGCGAACAGGTCGGCCACGGCGCCGCCCGCGTCCTGGCGGCGGATGCGCTGGATGAGTTCCATCAGCAGCGGCACCTCGGCGCCGATCAGCAGGCCGATGGCGAGGGAGAAGGCGACCAGGAGGCAGCGCGGCCCGGCCGACCACAGGCCGCCCCAGGCGCCGGTCCAGGCGAAGACGGCGTACAGGGCCAGCGCGCTGCAGCCGCCGACCAGCGCCAGCGCGGCCTCCAGGGCGCAGAATCCGGCGGCCGCGTGCCAGCGCAGCCGTTTCGCGGCCAGGGAGCCGACGCCCATGGCGAAGACCATCACGGACAGCACCACGGAGGCCTGGGTGACCGAGTCGCCGATCAGGTAGGAGGCGAGGGCGACGAGTTCGAGTTCGTACACCAGCCCGCAGGCCGCGCAGACGAAGACGCACGCCAGGACCAGGAACCGGCCCGTGCCCGGCCGCACGGGCAGCGGCGCGAGCGTGCCCCAGGGCGGCGGGGCGCCGGGAGGAGCGGGTGGGTGCGGATCGATCACTCTGCGACGTTACGTCACTCGCTCGGTACGCTTCGTCACCCACACGTGTGGAAATCGGTCTGCTTGACGGCTCGTTGGTTTATGTCATCCGGGGACGGGTTGCGCCACCGGGACCCGTACGCCGACCCTCGTCCGGGTCGCCACCAGCTGTCCGTCCTGCGGGTAGGCGTGCCAGGTCCGCCAGTGCACCTGGCCTTCGTGGCGCTGGGCGAGCAGTGCGGTGAACGCGTGCGGGCTGCCCGGGAAGACGCCCGCGAGGCCGTACGGGTGCTCGGAGACGAGGGCGAGCAGTTCCTGGGCGCGGCCCGCGAAGGAGCCGGGTGACAGCACCTCGACGCGGGCCGCGAACTCGTACTCCCAGTCGCCGATGCGCTTGGCGACGCCGAGCGGCAGCGGAGTGCTGGACCCCGGGATGCACGCCACCGTCTCCGAACAGCCGCCGCACTCCTCCTCCAGGAGTACCTGGTGGGACGCGCCCAGCAGTCTGAGCTGCAGCTTCGCCCCGGACAGTTCCAGGTCGAGGGTGGCGAGCGCGGGCAGCGGCTCGCGACCGAGGGCCCAGGCGAGGTCGGCCGCGCGCGTATCGGTGTAGGTGGTGTTCAGGGTCGTGAGCATGGATCGGCTCCGCTAACGCGCAGATGGGGAGGAGGGAGGTCCGGCGCACCTCGGTGGACACCGGGAGATCGGCCCGGCAGGGCCGGCCGGGGAAGGGTGTCGTCAGGACGTCCGAGGCACTGCTTCGGTGATTTAGAGGGAATCATGAACAGTGGCGCCACCACAGCGTTTTTACCCAACTTCGTGGGGTTTCCATCCCTCAGAGGGCTCCACAGCTCAACTGTTCAACAACGTGCTGCACCCTGCTCGCTCTGGCACACGCGGGGGCGTCCGGACGGAGCCTCACCCGCGCTCCGTCCGGACGCCCCGTTTCCCCCGTGTCCCCCCGTGGCCCCCGTGGTCGCCGGTCAGTTGCCCCCGCCGCAGCCGCCACCGCCGCCGCACGACGACCCGCCGCCGCAGGAGGAGTGCCCTCCGCCGCACGAGTGACCCCCGTGTCCGCCGCCGTGCCCGCCGTGGCCTCCGCCGTGCGAGGAGGACCCCGAGTCGCCGGCCCACCAGCTGCCGCCCCCGTCGTACGAGGAGGACCCGCTCCGTCCGCCCCTACCGCCCTTGCGGACCGCGCCCGCGACGATCGCCAGGCAGATGACCGCGGCCACCGCCACGATGACGACTGCGCTCATGGCGTCACCTACTTTCGTTCCGCGCGGAGCGACCCCCCGTGGGCGCCCCGGCCGCCGCGTGAGAGCGGCGTGAACCGGTGATGCCCGGCGCCCGCGGCGGCCAAAGCGGAGTTGAGGAACTCCAGAGCTTGGGCGCAGGATGACCGGCATGACCTCCAGCGAACGTCCTCTTCTGAATCGCCGGCTCGCCGAGTTCGGGACCACGATCTTCGCCGAGATGTCCGCATTGGCGCTGCGCACCGGGGCCATCAACCTGGGCCAGGGGTTCCCGGACACCGACGGGCCCGAGGAGGTCAGGGAGGCGGCCGTGCGGGCGCTGCGGGACGGACGCGGCAACCAGTACCCGCCGGGCCCGGGCGTCCCCGAGCTGCGCGCCGCGATCGCCGCCCACCAGGAGCGCCGGTACGGGCTGCCGTACGACCCGGACGCGGAGGTGCTGGTCACGGCCGGCGCGACGGAGGCGATCGCGGCCGCCCTGCTGGCCCTCGTGGAGCCCGGCGACGAGGTCGTCGCGCTGGAGCCGTACTACGACTCCTACGCGGCCTGCATCGCCATGGCCGGCGGCACCCGGGTGCCGGTCACGCTCCGCCCGGACGGCACGGCCTTCCGCCTGGACCTCGACGAACTCCGCGCCGCGGTCACTCCCCGCACCCGGCTCCTGCTGGTCAACACCCCGCACAACCCGACCGGCACGGTCCTCACGCGTGCCGAGCTGACGGCGATCGCCGAACTGGCGGTCGAGCGGGACCTGCTGGTCGTCACCGACGAGGTCTACGAGCACCTGGTCTTCGACGACGCCGGGCACCTGCCGCTCGCCGCCCTGCCCGGCATGCGCGAGCGCACGGTCACCATCGGGTCGGCCGGCAAGACCTTCTCCTTCACCGGCTGGAAGGTGGGCTGGGTGACGTCCACGCCGGAGCTGGTCACGGCGGTGCGGTCGGCGAAGCAGTTCCTGACGTACGTCTCCTCGGGCCCCTTCCAGTACGCGGTCGCCGAGGCCCTCGCCCTGCCCGACGCCTACTTCGAGGCCTTCCGCGACGACATGCGGACCAAGCGCGACATCCTCGCGGCGGGCCTCGCGGAGGCGGGCTTCACGGTCTACGACACCGCCGGCACGTACTTCATCACCACGGACATCCGCCCGCTGGGCGAGAGCGATGGCTTCGCCTTCTGCCGGGCGCTGCCGGAACGCGCCGGGGTCGTCGCCATCCCGAACGCGGTCTTCTACGACCACCGGGAGGAAGGGGCGCCGTTCGTACGGTTCGCGTTCTGCAAGCGGGCCGAGGTCCTGAAGGAGGCCGCGGAGCGGCTGCGGCGGCTGGGATAGCGGCCCCGGCGCGGGGCTGCGCCGACACCACCGACCGGCCGGGCTCCTCCGCTACCCCATCGGGCGCACATTTCTCGCACTTCGCCCCGGTCCCCCGCAGGGTGCGAATGTGAGCCACGCCAGCACCACCGCCAGCACCACCAACGGTCCGACCACCGGCACCACCGCCCTGTCGCCGTCGCTCGTCACGGCAGGCGGGGTCGCGCTGGGGCTGTTCGCGGCGGTCCGGCTCACCGGCATGGCCGTGGTCGCGCTGGCCGCCTGGGCGGGCGGCAGGCATCCGCTGACGCTGCTCGGCAGGTCCTGGGACTCGGTCTGGTACCTGGGCATCGCGGCCCACGGCTACGGCCGCACCCTCTTCTTCCGCCCCGACGTCGTCCACAGCGACCTGGCGTTCTTCCCGCTGTACCCGGGCCTGGTCCGCGTCCTGACCGCCGTCACCCCGCTGAGCGGGGCGGGCGCCGGGCTGCTGGTGTCCTGGACGGCCGCGGGCGTCGCCGCCGCGGGCATCTACGCGGTCGGCGCCCGGCTGCACGGCCGTACGGTGGCCACCGCCCTGGTCCTCCTGTGGGGCCTGCTGCCGCACTCCGTCGTGCTGTCCATGGCGTACACGGAACCGGTCCTGACCGCGTTCGCCGCCTGGTCCCTGTACGCAGTGCTGGCCGGGAACTGGCTGTGGGCGGGGGCCCTGGCCGCCCTGGCGGGCCTGTCCCGGCCCAACGGCTTCGCGGTGGCGGCGGCCGTGCTGGTCGCCGCCGTCTGCGAGGCGCGCCGCCGCCGCGGCAGGGCGTCCCCCAGGGTGTGGGCGGGCGCGGCCCTGGCGCCGCTCGGCTGGCTCGGGTACGTCCTGTGGGTGGGCCTGCGCACCGGCGATCCGTTGGGCGGCTACTTCGGCGTGCAGCGCCTGTGGGGGTCGCGGTTCGACCTCGGCCGGGGTTCGCTGCGCTTCGTCCGCGCCATGCTGGCCCGCGGCGACCGCTTCGTCTTCCCGATGGCCCTGATGATCGTGGCGGTGGCGGTGGTGCTCTTCGCGCTGCTGCTCCTGGACCGGGCGCCGCTCCCGCTCCTGGCCTACACCGCCGTCCTGCTGCTGATCGCGGTCGGCGGCTCGGGCTTCTTCGAGTCCAAGCCCCGCTTCCTGCTGCCGGCCTTCCCGCTCCTCCTCCCCCTGGCCCGCGCGCTGGTGCGTACGGCGAGAGCCCGGCCCTGGCACGCGTCCGTGGTGGTCGCGGCCCTGGCCGGGCTCTCGTTCGGCTACGGCGCGTACCTGGTCGTCTTCGCCGGCACACCCCTGTAGCGCCGCCTACTCCTCGTCGTCGCCCTCGGCCTCGCCGGCCTCGTCGACGGCCTCCTCCAGGCCCAGCTGCTCGACCAGCCACTTGTCGAACTCGATCGCGGCCCGCACCCAGCTGACCGTGGACGACACGAAGTGGTTGATGTCGACGCCCATGCCGATCAGCATCTGCGCCTCGCCGATGAGGCGGACGGTGCCGTCGTCATGCGTGTGCGTGTAGACCTTGGGCCACAGCGTCCGCCGGTTCCAGTCGTCGATGGACTCCAGGAGCTGGGGCTTCTCGTCGATCTTGTGGGGGCGGTCGTAGAACGTCCGCACCGAGAAGACCGACTGCTCGTCCTCGCCGCGGAACATGAAGTACGTGCGGAACTGCTCCCACGGCGCCGTGAGGTCGCCCTCGTCGTCGACGACGTACTTCAGCTCCATCTGGTCGAGGAGCTGCTTCACAAGATCCTGATCCGGGACGACGGGGCCCGCCGGTCCTTGGGGCTGCGGCTCGGGCTGGCCCCCGAAGTTCGGAATCGAGGACGGGTCGATGGTCACCGTGATTTTCCCTTCATACGGATCCCGCCATCCTCCCCCATCCGGGGAGGGGGGTGGCAACCCCCGCCCCGGCGGGTTCATCTCCCGTTGGCGCAATTCCGCTCAGAGCGTTTTCCCGGACTCCTGACCGGTGCCTTCGACGCCTTCCGCGGCCGGTTCCGACGCCGTCAGCGGGCCCACGATCAGGCCGTCGCCGAAGGCGTCCACCCGGATCGTGTCGCCGTCCTTGACCTCGCCGGAGAGGATCTCCCTGGCGAGCCGGTCACCGATGGCGGTCTGGACCAGCCGGCGCAGCGGCCGCGCGCCGTACGCCGGGTCGTTGCCCTCCTCCGCGAGCCAGGCCAGGGCCTCCTGGGTGATCTCCAGCGTGAGCCGGCGCTCGGCCAGCCGCTGGGCCAGCCGGTCGATCTGGAGCCGGGCGATCCGGGCCAGTTCGTCCTTGGCCAGGGCGGAGAAGACGACCAGGTCGTCCAGGCGGTTGAGGAACTCGGGCTTGAAGGAGCGCCGGACCGTCTCCAGGACCTGGCTCTTCTTCTCCTCCTCGCCGAGCAGCGGGTCCACCAGGTACTGGCTGCCCAGGTTCGACGTCAGCACCAGGATGGTGTTGCGGAAGTCGACCGTGCGGCCCTGGCCGTCGGTGAGGCGGCCGTCGTCCAGCACCTGGAGGAGGATGTCGAAGACCTCCGGGTGGGCCTTCTCCACCTCGTCCAGGAGCACCACGGTGTAGGGCCGGCGGCGGACCGCCTCGGTCAGCTGACCGCCCTCCTCGTAGCCGACGTATCCGGGCGGGGCGCCGACCAGCCGGGCCACGCTGTGCTTCTCGCTGTACTCCGACATGTCGATCCGGACCATCGCCCGCTCGTCGTCGAAGAGGAAGTCCGCGAGCGCCTTGGCCAGTTCCGTCTTGCCGACACCGGTCGGGCCGAGGAAGAGGAAGGAGCCGGTCGGGCGGTCCGGGTCGGCGATACCGGCACGGGAGCGCCGTACCGCGTCCGACACCGCGCGCACGGCCTCGGTCTGGCCGATCAGGCGGCGGCCCAGCTCGTCCTCCATGCGGAGCAGCTTCTGGGTCTCGCCCTCCAGGAGGCGTCCGGCGGGGATGCCGGTCCAGGCGGCCACCACGTCCGCGATGTCGTCGGAGCCGACCTCGTCCTTGACCATGGTGTCCTTGGCCGTCTCCTCCTCGGCCTCGGACGCGGCCTCCAGCTCCTTCTCCAGCTGTGGGATCTCGCCGTACAGCAGCTTGGAGGCGGTGTCGAAGTCACCGTCGCGCTGGGCGCGTTCGGCGGTGCCGCGCAGTGCGTCGAGCCTCTCCTTCAGCTCGCCGACCCGGTTCAGGGACCGCTTCTCGCGCTCCCAGCGGGCGTTGAGACCGCGCAGGTCCTCCTCCCTGTCGGCGAGGTCGCGGCGCAGCTTCTCCAGGCGCTCCCGGGAGGCCGGGTCGGTCTCCTTCTCCAGCGCCAGCTCCTCCATCTTCAACCGGTCCACGACACGCTGGAGTTCGTCGATCTCGACCGGCGAGGAGTCGATCTCCATGCGGAGCCGCGAGGCCGCCTCGTCGACCAGGTCGATGGCCTTGTCGGGGAGGAAGCGGGAGGTGATGTAGCGGTCGGAGAGGGTCGCGGCGGCGACCAGCGCGCTGTCCGCGATCTGCACCTTGTGGTGCGCCTCGTAACGGCCCTTGAGGCCGCGGAGGATGGCGATGGTGTCCTCGACGGTCGGCTCCGCCACCAGCACCTGCTGGAAGCGGCGCTCCAGCGCCGGGTCCTTCTCGATCCGCTCGCGGTACTCGTCCAGGGTGGTGGCGCCGACCATGCGCAGCTCGCCGCGGGCCAGCATCGGCTTCAGCATGTTGCCGGCGTCCATCGCGGAGTCGCCGCCGGCGCCCGCGCCGACGACCGTGTGCAGCTCGTCGATGAAGGTGATGACCTGTCCGTCGGAGTCCTTGATCTCGGCGAGGACGGTCTTCAGCCGCTCCTCGAACTCACCCCGGTACTTCGCGCCCGCGACCATCGCGCCCAGGTCGAGCGCCACCAGCCGCTTGTCCTTCAGCGACTCGGGCACGTCGCCCTTGACGATCCGCTGGGCCAGGCCCTCGACCACGGCGGTCTTGCCGACGCCCGGCTCTCCGATGAGCACGGGGTTGTTCTTGGTGCGGCGGGACAGCACCTGCACGACCCGCCGGATCTCCTGGTCGCGCCCGATGACGGGGTCGAGCTTGCCGTCCCGCGCGGCGGCCGTGAAGTCGGTGCCGAACTTCTCCAGGGCCTTGTACTGGCCCTCGGGGTCGGCGTTGGTCACGCGGCGGCCGCCGCGCGCCTTCTGGAAGGCCGCCACCAGCTTCTTCGCGGTGGCGCCCTGCCGGCCGAGCACCTCGCCGGCCGCGCCGCCCTTGGCGGCGATGCCGATGAGCAGGTGTTCGGTGGAGAGGAAGTCGTCACCGAGGTCGCGGGCCCGCTCGCCCGCGTCGGCGAGGACCGCGAGCAGGTCGCGGTTGGGCTGCGGGGGTGCGACCGTGGATCCGGTCACACTGGGCAGGGCGGTCAGCACCCGCTCGGCGCCCTGCCGTACGACGGCCTGGTCCGCGTCCACGGCCGCGAGCAGGTCGGTGATGTTCTCGTTGTCCTGGCCCGCAAGCAGAGCCAGCAGCAGGTGGGCAGGGGTGAGGTCCGCGTGCCCCTCGGTCACGGCCCGGCTGCTGGCCGCGTTGATCGCGTCCCGGCTCCTGTTGGTCAGCTCGGCGTCCACGTTCGCGTTCTCCTCCTCGGCGTCGTTCGGCTGACTCAGCCAACGTACACAAAGTTGAGTCTATTCCACTCAAGGTGGAGACGGGAGCCCTTCCGGGAACCGGGTTCGGCAGCTTGGGGGATGCGCGGACCGGAGCGCCGGGAGGGGGGCCACGGAGGCGCGGCGGCCGGAAGGCGCCGACGCGGGGGCCCGGAGGGGGAACGGCGGGCGGCGGAGCCGCGAGGGCGCCGTCGGCGGGCCGCCAGGGGCGGGATCGGGCCGTCGGGCCGGGGCGGCCGCCCTGTTCTGCGGGCGGTCCAGCGGCGGAATTGAGCCACCGTGGACCGTGGCCGAAACCTGCCGATAGGCGGAAATGTCCCCCGAAAACTGCAGCGGCGTCACCGTGTTCAGGTCACGGTGACGCCGCTGCGGGGGGAAGCACCTGAGCGATCTTTTACGACGGGGGAATCGCGTCAGGCACTGCGGGGGGTGGCCGAGATGGTCCTCACGTCCGGGACGTCCGGCTCAGCCAGCCGGTGGTCCCGTTGGTCCAGGTTCACAAAGATCATTCCGTACCGGACGGCACACCGCACGGGCTGTGGCGCGCCCCGCGGCTTGCGCAGGCACCGGTAGGCCCGTACGTCCTCGTCCTCGTCGCGCGTCACGACGACCGGCTCTCCGAACACGGTCACCATCAGCGAGTCACCGCTGTGGGGGATGGCGGTGACCAGGTCGATGAAGTGCCAGCCGGAGCGGTAGGCGGTGGCCATCTCGCGGCGGAAGGATCGGTCGTCCGGTGGGGTGGTCACGTCAGCTCCCGGTTCCTTCCACGGTGTCCACGGCGACGCTCGGCCAGCTGGTGTTGGCCTGAACATCACCCTTCGCTCCGGAAACACCACTCCACGCAACGAGGGCCGCGACGACGGAGCAGGTCGCGACAAGCACCGAGCGAAGCAATTTCCCGCGCATGTTCGACTTCGTCCTCACTTGAAGTTCCTGCTTCCCCGTCTTGTACGACGATGGCTCATTCGGGCACGTCATGGCCACACAATCAATGCATCATGTTCCTGCATGTTCAGGACCCTGGGGGGTGGAGATTTGATAACGAATCAGACAAAGGAGACGCATCCCCACGCTGTGACAGAACTGTGTGAGGACGGTGCCCGTGTCTACTCCACAGCTCTGCGCGCGGGACGCGTCGCGCGCGCGGAGGCGGAGACGGCCCCTTGCCTGATGGAGTTCGCCCTGCTCCACCCGGATCCGGACGACCCCGACTGGCTGCGTCCGGTGCCTCCCGCGGTGGCTCTGGCGCGACGGCTCGGCCCGCTCGAACGCGAGATCTCCGAACGCCGGCGGCTCTCCACCGAGCTGGCCGAGTCGTTCGAGCCCTTCATGATGCTCGGCACACAGGTCGCGGCGAGCAGCGACTCGATCGCCGTGCTCGAAGGCGGCGAACGGATCAACGCGGCGCTCAACCTGGCCACGGCCCAGTGCCAGAAGGAGGTGCTGAGCGTCCACCCGAGCGAGCGGATCTCCGAACGCAACGTGCTGCTCGGGATGGAGCGCGACCGGCCGCTCGTGGAGCGCGGGGTCCGGATCCGCACCCTGTACCAGCACACCGCGCGGCACAGCCCGGAGAAGCTGGCCTACGCCGCCTTCCTCGCGGACGGCAAGGCGGAGTACCGCACGATCGACGAGGTCGTGGAACGCCTGATCATCTGCGACGAGACGGTCGCCTTCATCCCCATCCGGGACGACCAGCAGGTCGCGCTCGAAGTGCGCCACCCGGGCCTGGTCCGCTATCTGATCAAGGTCTTCGAGTTCATGTGGTCCCGCGCGGTCCCCCTGAACATCGACGGACCCTACGAAGCGGCGCCCGACGGCATCACGGAGATCCAGCACTCCATCGCGAAGCTGCTCGTGGAGGGCCACGTGGACGAGGCCATCGCCCGCAGGCTCGGGATGAACGTCCGCACCTGCCGCGCCCACATCGCCAAACTGGCCCAGGCGCTCGGCAGCGGCAGCCGGGCCCAACTCGGCTACCTGATAGCGCAGTCGGGGATCCTGGACAGCGACAGCACGCCTCCGGCGCCGGAGACCGGCCGTTGACCGCGGCCGGGCCCCACGAGCGCGCCGAGGGCCGCCCGGCCCGGCCGGCTCACCGCACGCTCGGGGATCCCTGGTCGGGAAGGCCGACCGGGGGCGCTGTCGTGCTCGTCTCGCCCGGCGGCCGGTCCAGCCCCACCTGAGCTATCCGCACGCCCAGTTGGGTGCGGCTGGCCGCGCCGAGCGTCTCCGAGAGGCGGGCTATGTGGGCGCGGCAGGTGCGGACGCTGATGCCGAGGCGTTCGGCGATCACCGCGTCCTGGTGACCCTCGGCGAGCAGCGCGGCGATGGACTGCTCGCGGTGCGAGATGCCCTCGATGCCGGTGTCGGGGAGCGGGGCGGTGAGGGGGATCGCCAGGCGCCACAGGCGCTCGAAGACGGTGACGAAGTACTCGACCAGCGCGGGGTGGCGCAGTTCCAGGGCCATCGTGCGGTCGGCGTTGGCGGGGATGAAGGCGACCGTGCGGTCGAAGAGGATGAGGCGGTCGATGACCTCGTCGAGCGTCCGGGCCTCCACCGCGTCGCCCATCAGCTCCAGGTAGTTGAGCAGACCCTGGCCGTGCCGGGCGACATGGGTGTACAGGTCCCGCATCCGCACGCCGCGGCCGCGCAGGGCGACCGCCCGGTGCAGCCCCTCGGTCAGCTCCGACTCCCGGCGGATGCCTCCCGGCTGGACGGTCAGCACCTCACTGGTGCAGGCCTCCGTGGCCTCGTCCATGGCCGCCTGGATGCGGGACAGCCCGTCCAGGACCCGGATGGCCGCCGTGCCCTCCGCGGAGGCCGACGCGGCCTGCAACTGCCGTCCCAGACCCGCGTACCACTCGAAGGCGGCGACCGCCGAGCCCACCCGCCGCTGGCTGTCGGTGACCTCGTCGTGGACCCCGCGCAGCAGCCGGATCATGACCTCCTGCGGGGAGGTCGGCACCAGCCAGTCCATGTCGTCGGGGTCCGGGTGCAGCAGCGCCAGCTCCAGCAGGCACGGCACCGCGTCGGCGTCGGTGCGCGGTACCCGGCCCCGGCGCACGGCCCGGGAGTACACGCGGTCCCCGGCGGCGCACAGTCGGTCGGCACCGTGTGGATGCTTGTCCGCCCCGTGCCCGGCCATCGGCCATTCCACCCCCGGTTTGCTGCCTCTTCCGCAGCGCAACTATGAGCGGTCGGGACCGGGTCCGCAACACGGCTCCCCTCGCACCGGGCATCGGAATACCCCGGTACGTCCCCTATCTCCCGGCCTCCGCGGGCCGTTCCGCAACAAGATGACAACGGTGTCCACGGGCCGCGCCGGCCTCGTGGACAGCGCTTCCCACGGGTGCCCGCCGGACGCCCGCGAAGCCCGGTCCGGACGCCCCGCGGAGGCCCGGTCCGGACGCCCCCAGGAGGCCCGGTCCGGCCTCGCCTGGGGGTGCGGGAGACCCCCAACTCCCCTAAGGGGAAGGGGCGTCAGGGGAGGGCCGCTCGCGGGCACGTCACGCGGCGGAAGCGGCGGCGACCGCCTCGTCACGGGGCCGCCCGCAGGCTCCTCCACGGCCGACGGCGGCCGTGGAGGTCCTGACCTCTCCGTGCGCCCGCGGGGGCCTACTTGAGGCCGGCCTGCGCGCAGGCCGTCTTGTAGGCGGCGGTGCAGATCTGCGAGACCTTGTAGATGCCGTCGGCGACGACGGTGTCCTTGATCTTGCTCTTCGTCACGGCGCTGACCTGAACCAGCTGGGCCGGGATGTCCTTGGTGGTCGGGCTGTCGACCTGGTCCTGGGTGAGCGCGTCGAACTGGATGTCCTTGCCCTGCACCTTGTAGACGGCCATCTCGGCCGCGGCCTCGGCCTCGTTCGGGTAGGGCTTGTAGACGGTCATGTACTGCTCGCCGATGAGGATCCGCTGAATGGCGTCGAGGTCGGCGTCCTGGCCGGTGACCGGCGGCAGGTTGGTGATGCCGGCCGCCTTCAGGGACTTGATGATCTCGCCCGCCATGGCGTCGTTGGCGGAGTAGACGGCGGCCACGTTGTCCTTGCCGATCGCGTCGATGGCCTTGGTGACCTCCTTGCCGGCGGTCGGCGGGTCCCAGTCCTTGGTGTCGAAGGAGGCACCGGAGGGGATGTCCACCTTGCCGGACAGCTCGGACATCGCACCCGTCTTGAACTGCTTGGCGTTCGGGTCCGTCGGCGAGCCGTTGACCATGATGACCTTGTCGGAGGTGTCGGCGTCCGGTCCGAGCCCCTCCAGCAGCGTGCGGGCCTGCACCTCGCCCACCAGTTCGTTGTCGAAGGAGACGTAGGCGTCGATCGGGCCCTCGGCGAGACGGTCGTAGGCGATGACCGGGATGCCCGCGGCCTTGGCCTTCTTCACCTCGCCCGCGATGGCGTGCGAGTCGACCGAGTCCAGGATGATCACGTCTACCTTGTCGTCGATCATCTTCTGCATCTGCTCGGACTGCTTGGAGGCGACCGAGCCGGCGTTGGCGTACGCGATCCGCCCCTGCTTGTTGGTGAGCTCCGCGATCTTGGCCTTCATGATCGGGTAGTCGAAGTTCTGGTACCGGGTGTTGACGATGTCCGGCATCAGGACACCCACGGTGATGTCGTTGCCCTTGGTCGGGCTCGCGGTGGTCGACGACCCCGTCGCGTTGAGCACGCCGCAGCCGGCGAGCGAGAGGGTCATCGTGGACGCGGCCACAAACATGGCTATACGACGCATTCGGGGGCTCACTTCAGGTGCGTTCCGGACTTGGGACTGCTTGCGACCCAGATGTCTGAAAAGACAACGCGTACGCCATACCCGGCGTCAAGCGGAACCACTTAACGAGTGCGCAACACTACGCTCCGCTGTGTCTGTGAAGGCGATGCGGAATCGCCTGCAAACACTCTTTACGGACCCTCCATCCAAAGGGAGTTCATGGGAAGGTAAAGATCAGCACATCCAACTCCTCTGCTCATGAGTCGACTACGGCGACGGCCCTCTCCGTCGAGACGGAAACGGCCAGAGGATCGAATGAAGCCAGCCAGACGCTCCGCGGCCGGCGCCGTGGTGCTCGCCACCGCCGCCACCCTGCTCGGCGGTGCCGCCGGGGCCGCCCCGGCGGAGCGACGACCTGCACCGCACCGGTCTGCCCACGGCAGTTGTTCGCGAACACCACGTTCAAGGGCGCCCCGAAGAAGACCGGCTGCGACTCCACGATCAACGAGAGCTGGAGCGGTGCCCCCGCGTCCGGTCTGCCGCGGGACGACTTCGGCGTCCGCTGGACGGTGACCCGCGACTTCGGCTCCGGCGGCCCCTTCACCCTCGCCGCCTCCGGACTCGACGGCATCCGGGTGTACGTCGACGGCGCCCGCGAGATCGACCTGTGGAAGAACACGGCCGCCACGGTGAGCGGGAGCGTCGCCGTCACCGTGCCCGGGGGGGGGCGGCACACCCTGCGGATCGACTACGTCAACCGGACCGGCGCCGCCAGGGCACCGCCTCGTTCCCCGTGGACACCACCGTGGCCGGGGACGAACTGGGCCTCCCCTGCTACCGGGTCGTCCGCCTGGACGCCTCCGGCGCCGAGGCGTCGGTCACCGAGGCGGCCTACGGCATCCGGGAGTACCGACCGCACGCCGAAGGGGCCCGGAGGACAGGTCCTCCGGGCCCCTTCGCACGCGTACCGCCGGTCCTCGGCCTTGCTAGTCCTTGGCCTTCTTCGGCCGCCACACCACCAGCGCGCTGGTCTGCTGGACCTCCTGGTACGGGACCAGGTCGCGGCGGTACGAGGCGTGCACCGCCGCTTCGCGCTGGCGCATCGCGGCCGCGGCGCCGTCCAGGGCCGCTTCCATCTCGGCCATGCGGGCCTGGAGGGCGGCGACCTGGTTCTCCAGTTCGATGATGCGTTTGATGCCGGCCAGGTTGATGCCCTCGTCCTGCGACAACGCCTGCACCTGACGGAGCAGTTCGATGTCGCGGGCCGAGTAGCGGCGGCCCCGCCCGGCCGTGCGGTCGGGGGAGACCAGGCCCAAGCGGTCGTACTGGCGCAGCGTCTGCGGGTGCAGTCCGGAGAGCTGGGCCGCCACCGAGATGACGTAGACCGGGGTCTCCTCGGTCAGTTCATACGGATTGCGTCGACGGCCGTCCATCTCTGTCATGCTCCCTTCGCGGCCTCGAACAGCTCGGCCCGCGGGTCCTCACCCGCGGTCACCTCGCGATACGCCTCCAGCGCGTCACGAGCATTCCCCGACAGGTCCTTCGGAACACTCACCTCGACGGTGACCAGAAGGTCGCCGCGGGTGCCGTCCTTGCGGACCGCGCCCTTGCCACGGGCGCGCATGGTGCGGCCGTTGGGCGTGCCCGGCGGCAGCTTCAGGGTGACCGGCGGTCCGCCCAGGGTCGGGACCCTGACCTCGCCGCCGAGTGCCGCCTCGGCGAAGGTCACCGGCACGGTCACCGTGAGGTTGTCCTCCTTGCGGCCGAACACCGGGTGGGTGTCGACGTGGACCATGACGTACAGGTCACCGGCCGGGCCACCGCGTTCGCCGGGTGCGCCCTTGCCGCGCAGGCGGATGCGCTGGCCGTCCGTCACCCCGGCGGGGATGCGGACCTGCATGGTCCGGGACGACTTGGCGCGGCCGCTGCCCTTGCAGTCCGGGCAGGGGTTCTCCGCGATCAGGCCGCGGCCCTTGCAGTCCGGGCAGGGATCGGTGAGCGAGAAGCCGCCGCCGGATCCCCGCGCCACCTGGCCGGTGCCGACGCAGGTCGGGCAGACACGCGGTGTGCCGTTCACGTCGCCGGTGCCCGAACAGGCCTTGCAGGGGGCCTGCGAGGACATCCGCAGCGGGACCGTGGCGCCCTCGATGGCCTCCGTGAAGCTGAGCGTGACCTCGGACTCGATGTCCTGGCCGCGCCGGGGCTGGGTCCGCGGACCCGCACCGCCGCCCCGGTTGAACAGGCCCCCCAGGACGTCACTGAAGCCGCCGCCGCCGCTGCCGCCGAAGCCGCCGCCCTGGGCGCCGCCTCCGAAGAGGTCGCCCAGGTCGAAGTTGAAGTTGCCGCCGCCCGCGCCCGGCCCCGGGCGGAAACCGCCGTTGCCGAAGAGGGCGCGTGCCTCGTCGTACTCCTTGCGCTTCTTGGTGTCACCGAGGACGTCGTTCGCCTCGGAGATCTCCTTGAAGCGCTCCTCCGCCTTGGCGTTGCCCTTGTTGGCGTCCGGGTGGAACTCGCGGGCGAGCTTCCGGTACGCCTTCTTGATCTCGGCCTCGGTGGCGTCCTTGGGGACGCCGAGGACCTTGTAGTAGTCCTTCTCGATGAAGTCCTTGGTGCTCATCCCCGACGTCCCTCCTTCCGCTCGGTCCGTATGACGTCAGCCCTCCTCAGGGCCGTTGTCCTTCTCGTCGCCGGCCGCCGGGGCCTCGTCGGCCCCCTCGGCCTTGGCCGGGGCCGCCCCCGGCTGCGGTTCGGCGACCGCCACCCGCGCGGGGCGGATGGTGCGCTCACCGATGCGGTACCCGGGCTGCAGAATCGCCACGCACGTCGTCTCGGTGACGTCCGGCGCGTAGCTGTGCATCAGCGCCTCGTGGATCGTCGGGTCGAAGGGCTCGCCCTCCTTGCCGAACTGCTGCAGGCCCATCTTCGCCGCGACCGTCTCCAGCGACTCGGCCACCGACTTGAAACCGCCGACCAGTTCGCCGTGTTCCCGCGCGCGGCCGATGTCGTCGAGCACCGGCAGGAGTTCGGTCAGGAGGTTCGCGATGGCGATCTCCCGGACCGTGATCCGGTCGCGCTCCACCCGGCGGCGGTAGTTCTGGTACTCGGCCTGCAGGCGCTGGAGGTCGCCGGTGCGCTCGCCGAGGGCGGTGCGGACCTGGTCCAGCTGCGCCGTCAGACCGGCCAGCTCGCTCGTGTTTGCGTCCCCGGCCGGGGCCGCCCCCTGTGCGGGAGCGGCCTTCGGCTCGGCGTCGTCGGAGGTGGCGCCGGAGGGGACGTCGGGCTTCTCCTCGAAGCCCGGGGTCTCCTCCGTCACGCGGCACCGTCCTTGCGCTCGTCGTCGACGATCTCGGCGTCCACCACGTCGTCCGCGGCGTCACCGGCGTCACCGGCGGGCGCGCCGGCGGCACCCGAGGCCTGGGCGTCGGCGTACATGGCCTGGCCCAGCTTCTGGGAGACGGCCGCGACCTTCTCGGTGGCGGTGCGGATCTCCGCGGTGTCCTCGCCCTTGAGCGTCTCCTTCAGCTCGGCGATCGCACCCTCGACCTCGGTCTTGATCTCGCCCGGGACCTTGTCCTCGTTGTCCTTGAGGAACTTCTCGGTCTGGTAGACGAGCTGCTCGCCCTGGTTGCGGGTCTCGGCGGCCTCGCGGCGGCGGTGGTCCTCCTCCGCGTACTGCTCGGCCTCCTGGCGCATCCGGTCGACCTCGTCCTTCGGCAGCGAGGAGCCGCCGGTGACGGTCATCTTCTGCTCCTTGCCCGTGCCCAGGTCCTTCGCGGTCACGTGCATGATGCCGTTGGCGTCGATGTCGAAGGCGACCTCGATCTGCGGGACACCGCGCGGGGCCGGCGGCAGACCGGTCAGCTCGAACATGCCGAGCTTCTTGTTGTACGCCGCGATCTCGCGCTCGCCCTGGTAGACCTGGATCTGCACGGAGGGCTGGTTGTCCTCGGCGGTGGTGAAGATCTCGGACCGCTTGGTCGGGATCGTCGTGTTCCGCTCGATGAGCTTGGTCATGATGCCGCCCTTGGTCTCGATGCCGAGGGACAGCGGGGTCACGTCGAGGAGCAGGACGTCCTTGACCTCACCCTTGAGGACACCGGCCTGGAGGGCGGCGCCGATGGCGACGACCTCGTCCGGGTTGACGCCCTTGTTGGCGTCCTTGCCGCCGGTCAGCTCCTTGACGAGCTCGGCCACGGCGGGCATACGGGTGGAGCCGCCGACGAGGACGACGTGGTCGATCTCGCCGAGCTGGATGCCGGCGTCCTTGATCACGTTGTGGAACGGCGTCTTGCAGCGCTCCAGCAGGTCCGCGGTCAGCTGCTGGAACTGGGCTCGCGTGAGCTTCTCGTCCAGGTGCAGCGGGCCCTCGGCGGACGCCGTGATGTAGGGCAGGTTGATCGAGGTCTCGGTGGACGAGGACAGCTCGATCTTGGCCTTCTCGGCGGCCTCGCGCAGACGCTGCAGGGCCATCTTGTCCTTGCCGAGGTCCACGCCGTGGCCGGCCGCGAACTGCTTGACCAGGTAGTCGACGACGCGCTGGTCCCAGTCGTCGCCACCGAGGTGGTTGTCGCCGTTGGTGGCCTTCACCTCGACGACGCCGTCACCGATCTCCAGGAGGGACACGTCGAAGGTGCCGCCGCCGAGGTCGAAGACGAGGATCGTCTGGTCGTCCTTGTCGAGGCCGTAGGCGAGCGCGGCCGCGGTGGGCTCGTTGACGATGCGCAGGACGTTCAGGCCCGCGATCTCGCCGGCCTCCTTCGTCGCCTGGCGCTCGGAGTCGTTGAAGTAGGCCGGGACGGTGATGACCGCGTCGGTCACCTTCTCGCCGAGGTAGGCCTCCGCGTCCCGCTTCAGCTTCTGCAGGATGAAGGCGGAGATCTGCTGCGGGTTGAAGTCCTTCCCGTCCAGCTGGATCTTCCAGTCGGTGCCCATGTGACGCTTCACGGACCGGATGGTGCGGTCCACGTTGGTGACCGCCTGGCGCTTGGCGACCTCGCCGACCAGAACCTCGCCGTTCTTGGCGAAGGCGACGACGGACGGCGTGGTCCGGGCACCCTCGGCGTTGGTGATGACGGTGGGCTCGCCGCCTTCAAGAACGCTGACGACAGAGTTAGTCGTGCCCAGGTCGATGCCGACCGCACGTGCCATGGTGAATTCCTCCAGCTGACTTGAGTGGAACGGACTCAAGTGTGCATCACACCTCGCTGTGGGTCAACAGACATGAGCCGTGGCGGCTCAACTCTTATCCGTTCCTTACACGCAAGTGGCCGCTGACCTGCGTCGATTCCAGGCGTCGGGGCCCATAGACCGGCACCCGAAGGAGGAGTAGCACCACGCTGACGGTGACGCAGGCGACGCAGGTGGCGCCTGTCCGCCCGACCCAGCCGCCATGCACGAGCACGCCGACGAGTACGCCCGCGAAGGACGCGGAACCGAGGACGACGGTCGCGCCCGGCGGGGTCAGGCCGAGCCGCCGCAGCCGGTGGGCGAGGTGGTCGGGGCCGCGCCGCAGCACCGGCCGCCCGGCGAGCAGCCGCGACAGCACGACGAGCAGCACGTCGGCGCCCGGGACGGCGGTGAGCGCGAACAGCACGCCCGCGCTGGCGAGGGGGTCGTATCCGCTCCGGGTGATCAGCGCGGCCGCCGCCAGCACGAACCCGGCGAACAGCGAGCCGGTGGCGCCGAGGGCGGTCCGCGCGGGATGCCAGTTGTGCATGAGGAACCCGGTGAGCGCGGCGGCGAGCACGCTCAGCAGGACCGCCAGCCCGTCCATGACCTCAGCGGAGGCGCACGCCCCGACCCCGAAGGCGGTGACCACGCCGACGGTCCCGGCCAGCCCGTCGGCGTGGTCGAGCCCCTTGAAGGCGACGGCGACGAAGGCGATCCAGCCGACCCCGAGCACCCCCTCGACCACGCCGAACTCCGCGTACGGCACCACGCACGCGGCGGCCACGGCCGTACCGATGAGCAGGAAGCGGGTCTTCAGCCGCCACACGTCGGCGACCAGCCCGAGCAGCGCCACGGCTCCCCCGGCGATCAGCAGCTTCCCGACGCCGGTACCGAGCGGAGCCACCCCGCTCCAGTCGCCCGCGCCGGCGACCAGACAGGTGGCACCGACGACGGCGAGCCCGCCCAGCACCGGGACGGGCCGGGTCCGCCGGCGGTCGACGAGCCCCAGCCGCAGCGCGAGCGGCCGGATCAGCGCGGCGAGGACGGCGGCGAGCAGCAGGGCGGTGGTGGCGGCGGCGATCCCGTAGAGCACAGGACTAAATTAGACCTAAATGTAACAATTCACTACGAGTAACACGAATAACACGATCACTTTGCCACCGCAAGGCAACGGCAGGTCAGGCACACCTCAGCGATTCAGATCACCTCGCACCTGACTACAGTGCGAGTAAAGATGCGGGTAGTCTCAGACCGACTGCATAAGTTACCGCTTAGTAATTTCGGGAACCCTCTCTAGCGAAGAGACCCGAAGAGACCCCTCGCAGGCCCGAGGAGCCCCCATGCAACTCGCCGCGATCATCGTGTCGCTGGTTCTGATCGTGGTCGGCGTGGCGTTGTTCGCCCGCGCCGTCCTGCAGATCTACAACTTCATGCGGCTCGGTCAGAACGTGCCCGCCGGCACCCGTACCGACGAGCCCGTCCAGCGGACCGTGACGGTGGTGAGGGAGTTCCTCGGCCACACCCGGATGAACCGCTGGGGCATCGTCGGCGTGGCGCACTGGTTCGTCGCGGTCGGCTTCTTCTCGCTGCTGCTGACGATCGTCAACGCCGTCGGCCAGCTGTTCAAGGCCGACTGGATCCTGCCGGTCATCGGCGAGTGGGCGCCGTACAACGTCTTCGTCGAGTTCATCGGCACCATGACCGTCCTCGGCATCCTGGTGCTGATCGTCATCCGCCAGCTGAGCAAGCCGAACCGGCCGGGCCGCAAGTCCCGCTTCGCCGGCTCCAACTTCGGCCAGGCGTACTTCGTCGAGACGGTCATCCTGATCGTCGGCGTCTGCATCTTCACGCTGCACGCCCTGGAGGGCGCGCAGCACCACGTGGACTCCTACGAGGCGTCGTTCTTCATCTCGTACCCGGTGGTCTCCTGGTTCCGGGGCATGGACCTCTCCACGCTCCAGAACCTCACCTACTTCTTCGCCGGCCTGAAGATCGCGACCTCCTTCATCTGGATGATCGTGGTCGCCCTCAAGACCGACATGGGTGTGGCCTGGCACCGCTTCCTGGCGTTCCCGAACATCTGGTTCAAGCGGAACGCCACTGGCGAGACCTCCCTGGGCGGCCTGCTGCCGATGACGTCGGGCGGTGAGCCCATCGACTTCACCGATCCCGGTGACGACGACGTCTTCGGGGTCTCCCAGGTCGAGCAGTTCTCCTGGAAGGGCCTGCTGGACTTCTCCACCTGTACCGAGTGCGGCCGCTGCCAGTCGCAGTGCCCGGCCTGGAACACCGGCAAGCCGCTCTCCCCGAAGCTGCTGATCATGTCGCTGCGCGACCACGCGCACGCCAAGGCGCCCTACCTGCTCGCCGGCGGCGGCAAGACCGTGGAGGGCGAGGAGAAGGCGTCCGGGGAGCAGCTGGCCGGGGTTCCCGCCGCCGCCCTCGCCGAGGCCGAGCGCCCCCTCGTCGGCACCGCCGGGGAGAACGGCGTCATCGACCCGGACGTCCTGTGGTCCTGCACCACCTGCGGCGCCTGTGTCGAGCAGTGCCCGGTGGACATCGAGCACGTCGACCACATCGTCGACATGCGCCGCTACCAGGTGATGATCGAGTCCGCGTTCCCGTCCGAGGCGGGCACGATGCTCAAGAACCTGGAGAAGAAGGGCAACCCCTGGGGCCTGGCGAAGAAGCAGCGCCTGGAATGGCTCAAGGAGGTCGACTTCGAGGTCCCGGTCGTCGGCCAGGACATCGAGGACCTCACCGAGGTCGAGTACCTGTACTGGGTGGGCTGCGCCGGTTCCCTGGAGGACCGGGCCAAGAAGACCACCAAGGCCTTCGCCGAGCTGCTGCACATCGCGGGCGTCAAGTTCGCGATCATGGGCGGTGACGAGAAGTGCACCGGCGACTCCGCCCGCCGTCTCGGCAACGAGCCCCTGTTCCAGGAGCTCGGCATGGAGAACGTCATGGCGCTGAACACGGC